>NZ_JAEMGT010000010.1:0-99594 GCF_017655185.1 Rahnella sp. ChDrAdgB13
GCAGTCAGCGCACGATTTAAAATCCCTCGGCTTATGGCTGTACGAGTTCAAGTCTCGTCCCGGGTACCATGGAAAATTAGCTGAATAATCAAAAGCAATAAAGTAGTAATGTCGTTATAGCCACCTTCGGGTGGTTTTTTTATGCCTGAAATTCGGCAAGCCACAAGAATGCACAATGATGCTTTTTCGTGTGGCGTGCAGGGGAGTAAGTGCAGAGAAGGGAATTAAAACAGCCCCGAGGGGCGTTTTTAGGGTTAAAATTCACCCGGTGAATCAGTGTTGCTCAGTGCCCTGATAGATAAAGGCAGATGGTAGTTAGGCTGGCTGGTAAAAAACGCCTGCAGGGCAACGCGTTTCTTCCGGTCTATAGAAATTTCTTCCATAGTTTTGCGGAAGATACTGTAACGGCCGCAAGAAGTGCAGGTCACAGTGACAATTTTCGCCGACATATTCACCGACGTTTTATTCGTGCTTTGGCACAACGGACACTCGTCTTGAGCGCTTACAACGGTGGAACTCATAAAACCTCCGGTTTTACTTAGAGCGGGCAGTAGTCTAGCACAAAAAGGCGGCAGTTACTTAACGATAATTTAATTATCAGTGGATTTCAGCGCCAACTACGTGTAAAGAGCGCTCAAACCGCTGACGGGCAGTGAAAATTTTCCTCCCGGCCGCACGCATTCTTTCCTCCTTCTTCTCATACGTTACACTTAAAGAATTCACTGCTTAAATGGATTTCTGTTTCGTATGACGCCTGCTTTGTATCAGCGTATCAATGGCTCGCTTTACCACCGCATTTTTGTCGTGGGGGATCTGCACGGATGTCTCAGCCTGCTCGGGCATGAACTGGCAAAGATAGCGTTCGATCCGCAACGCGATTTACTGTTATCTGTCGGCGATCTTGCCGATCGCGGCCCTGACAGTGTCGGGTGCCTGCGCCTGATCAATGAGCCGTGGTTTTCCTGTGTCCGCGGCAATCACGAACAGATGGCGATTGACGCGATACATGAAGAGAATGTTTCAAGATGGCTGCGTAACGGCGGCGACTGGTTTTACGCACTGGAAGATGAGATTCAGGAGCAGGCAAAAGCGCTGATTTTGCAGGCAGACAAATTGCCACACGTTCTCGAACTCAACACGCGCGAAGGAAAACGCATCGTCATTGCGCATGCGGATTACGTTTCGGACGAATATGTTTTCGGAAAGCCGCTCGACAGTTATGAAACTATCTGGAACCGCGACCGTATTAACTCTGCGCTTGCCGGACGTTACGGGCCGATATCCGGCGCTGATGCTTTCTATTTCGGACATACGCCGGTTGAACCTGCACTGCAATTTGCGAACCTGTTTTATATTGATACCGGCGCGGTCTTTGGTGGTTATCTGACGATACGGCAATTGCAATAATATCAGGCTGCAGGCGGGTTTGCGGTGGTTGCGCGGCAAAGGTATAGTGAGCGGCTGCGAACGGGAAAGGCGTGAGATAACACCATGGAAAATAAGCGTGAAGACAGGATCCAGCGTTTGTTGCTGGCATTAAAAAAGACCGACAAAATTCATCTGAAAGAAGCGTCTTTACTGCTCAATGTTTCCGAAATGACCATACGCCGTGACCTTAACGTGGAACCTGCGCCGGTTATTTTGCTGGGTGGCTACATTGTCATGGATCCTAAGAATAACCCGGCGACACATTATTTCGTCAGCGAACAGAAAATGCGTCAGGTTGCGGAGAAAAAACGCCTGGCCTCACGCGCAGCGGGGCTGATTCAGACGAACGACACGGTGTTTTTTGATTGCGGCACCACAATGCCTTACGTCATCGAAAGCATTCCCGAAACCCTCGTTTTTACGGCAATCTGCTATTCGCTCAATACCTTTCTCGCATTGCAGGAAAAGCCTCACTGTGAAGTGATTTTGTGTGGCGGCGCGTTCAAATCCAGCAACAGTATTTTTACCCCGTTAGGGCGCAGCAGTGAGCTGGATTATATCCGTCCGTCCAAAGCTTTTATTTCGGCGGCCGGTGTCAGTATTGAACACGGCGTCACTTGCTACAATTTTGATGAGTTGTTGATGAAACATCAGGCGATGGAGCGTTCTGCGCAAAGTATTCTGGTGGCAGACAGCACGAAGTTTGATCAGGTGCGACCGGCGGCAATCGCACCTCTTGCCCGATTCAATATACTGGTCAGCGACGCTGAGCCACCGCGGGCTTATCTCGATTTTTGCAGTCAGTCTGACATTCCGCTTCTGGTCTGAGCCTTTTAGCGGATAGCGGGAATTTTCTCCACAGACTGATAAAGTACAACTTCCCAGATGCCACTTTTCGAACCATCACTGAGATAGTGTTCGAAACAGGCTTTTCCGTCCGGCCGGTAGTGCGCACTGGTCAGCAACTGAGCATAAAAATCGCGCCAGGCTTTCTCAAAATCACCGTCGGCAATAGTGGTGTGATAGGCCGCATAAGTGCCTCCTGGCAACGTTTGCAGCGACAGACCTTCTGCTTCATCCAGAATAAAATTATCGGCAACGCAAACCGAAGGATCGGCCCGCAAAGCCTCTGCCGGTGTGGTATCAGGGTTATCATGAAACCAGGTCAGCCATTCGGTACGCGGCTGATGATGCCGCGCAACCCATTTGGTCAGTTGCTGAAAGCCGCTGTGGATTGACTGCTGATAAGGGCCGACAACCCGGTAGCTCACCAGCTTTTTGGCCGGTCTTTCTACGATTGATAATGCCACGATGATCTCCTTTTATCTGACATAGATTGGGTGGTTTCCATGTGGGTAAAAACGTCAATGCCAAGCTTATCTATAACAGTTCACCGTTTTACTCACGGTAACTGCTCTACGCGCTATAACAGTTGTCATGATAAAATTATGTAATCAGATTGCATTATAGTCGTGACGCAGTGAGGTTATGAGATGGACGTAATCAAAAACGTATTAAACAGTGAAATTGATCGGATCAATCGTCAGGAAGGCCGTGACGGAAAGGCGCGCATTAATGGAGAGTTCTTCGTGAACCATCCATGGTTATGCCTGGCGATGCTGGTCGGCTATATCGCCGTCGGCGTGGTGATGTATGTTTCACCGTACATGGGCATGGGCTGGTTTATCGGCTTCACCGCATTTCTGGTGTTTATGTCGGCGATGCTGCTGCTCGAAATCAAACCGGTTTACCGTTACGAGGACATCGGCGTGTTAGATCTTCGCGTTTGCTATAACGGCGAATGGTATTTCAGCCGTGAATTATCCGGTGATGCGGTTAAGCAAATTTTGAGCGCCGGCAGCGTAAGTTCGCACATCAAAAATCGTATTGAATCGATCGTACGTAACAAAGGCTCGATCGACTTTTATGATGTATACGATCTGGCTCGTCTGGAAAATCAGCAGCAAGATCCCACCAGAACAGCACAGTTAGCTCACTGATCGCGCCCTTAAACATGGCTTCTGCCCATGACGTTACCCTGCATGCTCTGATAAAATAGTGGCTAGGTATCATTTTCGTGAATGAATCGTACATGCGAAAAATGATGCCAGCCGTTACAGGAGCGACAGTGGAACGAATCAAACTTACAATTCATCATCTGCACAAAATCATTTCCGGTGAAAAACAGGATGCACAGGCGACTGCGCGCATTTATGCTGGCGATGAACTGTTGCTGACTGAAACAATGACCGGGCAGGCGATGCATTTTGATCGCTTTATCCAAGCCGACAACGACAATGGCAAACCTTTACGTGTGGAATGGGACAGCGACGGCAGCGCCGCAATGTCGGTTTCCCGCGCTGAAGTGTGCCCTTGCTGCGGTGGCGATGCCCTGCACCATTGAATAAATCCGGGCCTGACCGCATGTTAAGTAAAAGCCGAACAGGGGGGAATGATGAAATTTATCAGTAACGAATTTGAATACCGCCAGTGGATCATGGACGAAATATTCCAGGCAAGCGCGGTAGGCGAAACCTCTGAGTTTGCCGATCAGGAAGTGGAAGATTTTATCTTTGACGCGCGTCCGGTGGCTTATCCCTGCGTCGCAGTGATGATTCAGACGCCCGGTGAGCCTGGCGTATGCGAACCCCGATTCTTTTATAAAGAACAGGTATTTGAGTGGGCACACAAAATGGGCTTTGGTTTTGACAGCTAACGGCGCATCCGGTTAACGCAAAAACCCCGGGAAGGTCCCAGGGTTTCCTGGCGAATGGCCGGGCTACTGATCAGACATTTTTCCTGTCGATTTTCTCTTCACCCCAGAACAAATAGTCGTCCTTGGTTTTTGCGAACGCGATGGGCAAGACTTCATCGCTGCCTTCTTCCCAAATTTTCTGCGCCAGTTTCTCATCATTTTTAGCCAGTTCGAAAATGGCTTCAGCGATTTCATGAGAGGTTTCACGTGTGTTGGCCCAGGCTTTGATGTTTGACGTCGTCATCCGGTTCTCCTCGTATTTTTGCGCAACGGTGTCTCCATGACACCATCATATTCAGGTTAACTATGGTTTCTGCGCGGGGTTAATGCAAATCTGCGAGGCAGGATAGGGCAGAAATTCCATGATTAGTGCCGGTGCAGGGCACAAAAAAACCGGCACCCGGCGGGGACTGTCGTTTATACTGAACGCGATTTTGAACAATTAAGGTGATGAGAATGAGCGACGATATTTTTGATTTTGACATTGATGCTGCACTAGAAACTGCTGAAGTAAAAGCGGCTGAAAAAGCAGCAGAAGTGCCTGAAGCCGTTCAGGACGAAAGCGACTGCGAAGGCTGCAAAATCTGATTTTGCACAACTTAGCAGCAAACAGAAAACCGCTTCGGCGGTTTTTTTGTATCTGTCATCTATTCCTTTTCTGGCACTTCTGGCTGAATCTCCTTTACCGACATAGTGTTGCATCGCAGTCTCCCGACATCGCTTCTGACGCAACTGTAAGGATAACGTCAGGACATTTTTTTTGGGATAAATTCCTATAGAACAGGAAGATAGCTGGCGGTACTTTGTTACCACCTGATAAGCAGGTCGTGAGGTTCACAATGAAAAAACTAATTTTTGTTCTCGCCGTTTTGCTCACTTTGCCCGCTATCGCACAGGCAGACGTCGAGGTAGGGCTTAATATGCCGGGGTTGTCACTGCATGTCGGTGACCGCGATAATCGTGGATATTACTGGGACGGTGGTGACTGGCGTCCGCCAGGCTGGTGGGATAACCATTATCGTGATGAAGGCCGCGGGCATTGGGTTTATTACGAACCGGCTCCACCGCCACCGCCGCGCTACTGGCATCACGAGCACTGGCATGAAGGTCCGCCTCCCGGCTACTGGCGTGATGGTCCTCCGGGGCACTGGCGTGAAGGCCCGCCTCCTGGCCGCTGGTAATCACTTTTTACTGAACGGCTAAGAGTCAGAACACGAAAGAACAGTAACGACAGATTTTGGGAACAGGGCTGGCAGTGGCGATGCAAAGCATCCCCAATGTCAGTTCTGTTCCTTTCGTTTTTAATCATTTTAAAACCTCCGCTGCTGATAATTTCCTGCAAAATTAATCGCATGCTGAATATTTAAAATATAAACCATTCATGAGAATTATATTTTAAACCGATTATTGCGAGGAATAGCAATAAACGCTTATCCCATAAACTTTTCAGAGAAAGTGCTGCTTGCTAAGTGTCACTATTGTGTTAATTTCTTGTTATATGAGATCAGCAATGGAAGGCCTGAACGCAATGCGTGCCTGATATCATATTGAAGTGTTATGGAATTTTTACTCAGGTGCGCTATTTGTCATTTACTGAGATTACCGCTATGCGCCTGATTAAAAACGATTTTGAGTTCCGTCTTTGGATGCTGGATGCCTATTTTTATCAGGATAAGATAGAAGGCGATACGTTGCTGACCGACGAAGAGATGGATGAGTTTTTATTTGAATGCCGTCCGCAGGAATATCCATGTTTAGGAACGGTCACGCCTTCCAAAGAATGTTCGCTGGAATTTGATATTGCCTTTTTCTATCGTGAACACATTACAGAATGGGCAAAATCGATGGGATTGATGAATACGAAATAGTATTGCTTTCCCGACATTAAAAAAGCGCCTTCGGGCGCTTTTTGCATTTTTACTTGTGCGGATGACAGAAGAATCAGTTTCCCCGCACTTCTACCATCACCGGGCAGGGCGAACGCGCGATAACCTCTGCGCTGACCGAACCTTTGATGATGCGGCCAAAAGCTGAAAGCTGCCGGTGGCCCATCACAATGACCGACGCCTGTCTTTTCACGGCTTCTGCCGCCAGCGCTTCTCCGGCGTTACCGACAATGATATTGCCTTTCGCCTGAATCCCTGCTTCTGCGAGCGTTTTCAATGCCTGACCGACCACGGCGCGGGCGGTAGTCTGTTCTTCCTCCGCAGGAGGATATTCGATGATTTCGCCGGGCATATCCCCGTTTTCTTCCAGTGCATAAGACTCATCGATGCAACAGGTGACATAGACCGTTGAGTTATGGCCGGTGGCAAGCTGACGGCTTAGATCCACTACAAATCCCGTTTGTCTGGAGCCATCTACGGCTAACAAAATGACGTCAAACATTTGTATTCCTTATACAGCCTGATTTTTAAGGTTCGGTGTTACTTGCCAATTTCACTGGTCAGCGCTTCTTTGCACTCAAGCAAAGCGGTGCGGATCACGTCCTGTTTAGCCTCAAGGCGCGGAGTGGGAATCAGAACGGAAACTGAATAGCGCCCCAAAATCGTGTCGATGGCAATCGCAATAGTGGATACACCTTCTACCGTTTCGCCCGTTTCAATCGAGTAACCGTTACGGCGAACGTCGGCAACGATATCGAGCAGTGCGCCGAGCGTGCCGACGGTATTTTTCGTCGCCGGCTCCAGCACTTCACCGACAATAATTCGAATTTCCTCATCGGTTTTTAACGCCAGCAGCGCACGCCCTGAGGAAGTGCTGTATATCGGCAAATTCAGGCCCACGCGGGGAACAATGCGTAACTCTTTTTCCGACACAATGCAGTGAATATTGGCAATCTGACGACCGCTGGCGCGGCCAATGGCGACGGTCTCCCCGGTAATTTCGTTCAGATGACGGAGAAACGGTGTGGCAATGGCGATCATGTCGGTGTGTACTGTTGACGCCAGTTTCAGCAACGTCGGCCCGAGCCGGACACCGCCGTTGCCTTCCGAACGTACCAGCCCTTCTTCTGCCAGTGCTGCAACGATGCGCTGAACCGTCGAGCGCGGAAGATCGACATCATTCGCGATGGCTCCCAGGCTCATGCCCTGAGGATGTTTGCCCAGTGCATTAAGTACCGATGCTGCCCGCGAGATCACTTGGATCCCACCGCTGCGCTCTTCGTCTGCCGGAATATCCTGCGCCATTCTTTTTCCTTCTTCATTATCCGGTGTCATCCGCCAACACCTTGTCTTGCCAATGTAATGGCTGAACCGGTGAAAAACAATTCCTAATCACATTGCAATACACTGTACCGTATTATAGTATTTTGGTGTGTATCACGATGCGGTGCATTGCATCGAAATATGAGTGACATCGCTCACTGAACTGTGCTTTCCCGGCGCAGACCTGCCTTCTCACTATCGGCGCACCATAAAGCGGCGAAGTTAATGAGTACAACTATGAATCAGCCAATTGCACAGGCACCGGCCGCAAGCAGCGCCGGAATGTCCGGACCACCGCCGTTTACCGCGAGGCTGGTCACCGGATTAGCGGGCGTATTGATCGTCGCACTTTGCTCCGGCCTGAACGACCGTGTCACGGATATTGCTTTGGCTGATGTTCGTGGCGCTTTAAGTATCAGTAATGATGCCGGTTCATGGCTGATCGGCTCCTATCAGGCTGCGGAAGTGGCGGCCATGATGATTGCTCCGTGGCTGGCGGTGACGTTTTCGCTGCGCCGCTTCACGCTGTTCGTAACGTTGGGCTTTTTGCTGGTCGCCGCCGTTTTACCGTATTCACCCAACCTGCCGGTGTTTATTACGCTGCGTGCGGTTCAGGGACTGTTTGGCGGGGCGATGCCGCCTTTGCTGATGACGGCGGCGCTGCGCTTTATGCCGCCGCAGTACAAACTTTACGGGCTGAGTGCTTATGCGCTGACCGCTACTTTTGGGCCGAACATCGCGACCTCCATGGCAGCCATCTGGACCGATTATGTCGGCTGGAAGTGGGTGTTCTGGCAGGTTATTCCACCGTGTGTGCTGGGGTATTTACTGATTGGTTACGGATTGCCACAAGATCCGCAGCGTTTTGAGCGATTTAAACAGATGGATATTGTCGGCATGGTGACGGGATGCAGCGGCATTTCCTTGCTGGTGCTGGTTCTTCAACAGGGCGAACGGCTGGACTGGTTCAACTCGCCGCTGATTACCGTCATGTTTTTCGCCTCGCTGGCGCTGCTAACGATTTTTCTGGTTAACGAATGGCATCACCCGTTGCCGCTGTTCAAATTGCAAATGCTGAAACGCCACAATCTGGCGCACGGTTTAATCACGCTGTTTGCGCTGATGTTCCTGTTTTTATCCGGCTCGGCATTACCGGCGAGTTTCATGCAGCAGGTGGGGGGATTTCGTGCGGTGCAGGTCGGGCCGCTGGCGCTGACGATCGGTTTGCCGCAGCTGCTTCTGGCTCCGCTGGTGGCATTTTTCCTGACTATTCGTTGGGTAGACAGCCGCTGGGTTCTGGCTTGCGGGCTGGGGCTGGTGGGGGTTTCCTGTTACTGGGGAACGCATATCACCAGCATCTGGGCACGTGATAACTTTTATGTGATTCAGATTATGCAGGCGTTCGGCCAGCCGATGGCGGTGTTGCCCATTTTGCTGGGCGCAACCAGCGTCGTTCAACCGCAGGAAGGCCCCTTTGCCGCAGCGATGTTTAATACCACGCGCGGAATGGGGAGTATTGCGGGAAGTGCCCTTCTGGGCGTGATGGTCAGCGACCGTGAGCAGTTCCATTCTAACGTTTTACTCAATCACATTGGCGGTGTGAATTATCTGCTTTCCCAGCCTTATGGCGGTGGCAGCAGTTTTCTGGCACCGCTGAACACTGACGGTTCTGCGATTTCAACGGAAGTCATTACGCAGTTTTCCACGCTGGTCAGGAAGCAGGCACTGGTTATGAGCCTGGCTGATATTTACATGCTGATTATCGGCCTGGCGCTTGCGCTGATTGTGCTGGCCTCAATCCTGCCCAAACGCTCTTATCCGCCTCAGTCTCTGGTTAAACGCCCCTGAATGAAGCATCACCTGAACGAATGAATTTCACTATAAGAAAGTACGAGAGAAAATCATCATGATAAAAACATCGCCTGTCCGCCTGAGCTGGCTGGTTGCCGCCGTGGTGGTGGTATTACTGATTGTGATTGCCTTCTGGACGTTGTCTTCAGGGAGCGCACCGGAAACCGATGACGCTTTTGTGTCGGCAGACTCTACACTGGTTGCACCGCGGATTTCCGGTACGATTGCTGATGTGTATGTTAAGGATAATCAGTGTGTTAAAGCGGGCGATGTGCTGGCAAAAATTGACGATCGCGATTACCGCAACGCCGTGCTCACCGCGCAGGCCAGCCTCGAAACGGCGAATGCGCAAATGCTCAGCCTGAACGCGCAACTTGCGAAACAGCAGCAGACTATTTTACAGGCGCAGGCCTTGGTGAATGCGGATTCTGCCAGTATTGCGTATGCACGCCAGAGTGCTGACCGTTACAAACGTTTGCTGCAAAATGGCTCCGGCACGGCGGATGCTCGTGATGAATCAGATGCCAGTTTGCGCTCAAAACTGGCTTCCCAGCAAAGTGATATGGCCGCCGTGCAGGCCGCTGAAAAGCAGGTTGACGTACTGAAAGCGGAGCAGGCGCAGGCCAAAGCGGCGATTGATTCTGCTGTCACCGCGCTGGCGCAGGCGAAACTCAATCTTTCCTATACAGAAATCACGGCGCCGGTTGACGGCGTGGTCGGCCAGCGTTCTCTGCGCATCGGCGGCTATGTCAGCGCAGGAACCCGTGTGCTGGCAGTCGTGCCGCTTCACGATGCCTATATTGTGGCGAATTATCTGGAAACGCAGCTGGGTGATGTGCAGCAAAATCAGCCAGTTGATATCAAAATCGACGCATTGCCGGGCGTGACGCTGAAAGGGACAGTGGACAGTATTTCTCCGGCCACGGGTGTCACGTTTTCGCCGATCTCACCGGATAATGCAACCGGTAACTACACCAAAGTGGTGCAGCGTCTGGCGGTGAAAATTGTGCTGGATAAAGATCAGGCCGATGCGAAGCGGCTGAAAGTCGGAATGTCGGTGATCCCGACGATAGATACTGCGTCACGCTGATTTTCGTTTGTCTTTCTTTGCGTCAAAAATCAGCCCACTGAAAGCAAAAGGGCCATGCTTAACCGCACGGCCCTTTTTGTTTTCGCTTCACCTGAAGTGTCAGGACGCCTGATTCTGCGGTGGCGTGGCGTCCGATGAATCCTTCTTCGCCGGATGCTGCGGTTTACCCGAGAACAGGAATCGCAGAATCGGAATGCGTTTGTGTACTTCGTACAAGATAAACGCAATACCGAATACGAACACCAGACCCAGCCAGAAACCCAGCCAGTCGCTGTGGATCTTCGGCGTGATAAATGCCCCGTAAATCAGCGTTAACGGGTGGTGAATCAGATAGATAAACAGCGACGAGTTCACCAGATAAGTAATCCACGGCGCCTGGAAATTGAGGAGGTAGTGACTGAATGAGAACACCACATTAACCATCAGGATCCCCAACAGCGTGGTGATGATGGCGTCGATTTCCATCGAGTACAGCTGCGGAGTATTCACGTGCTGATTAAACATGTAAGCGGCGAACAGGAAGATACTCACCACGCCGGCAGTTGCTGAAGGCTTCAGGAACAGCTCTTTCAACCAGGAGAATTTATAAGCAAACGCGCCGATGATGAAAAATGGCAGATAAAACAATGTCTGCATCACGACGAAATTAAACGCACCGTTGGAAAGTAAATTAGGTGCAAAAAGATACAGCCCGCGGTTAAACGCGGCGTAAATTAAGCCGATAAATAAAAATACAATTGAGAGTTTTCCTAACGTGTTTGTCCGGGTTTTTATTAATTGAATACGACTAGTCTTAATTTCTTTAATAAATTTGAAGAGGTAAAAACAAATACTGGTCAGAATAACTAACGTTAACAGGAACCATAAATGGGACACTAATTCCCAGACGGTAATGTTAATCTTTTGATAGAAATCCATATTTCCCCAGTCTGAGAATTTACTGGTGAATTTCATCAGGAAATAGAGCTGCGGGATTGTAATCAGCGGGAAGGCCGCTACCAGTGGGATGGCAACCCGCTCCAGACGTACCTTGAGCCACTGGTGCGAGTCGTAGCGCTCATACAGCATATAAGAAAAATACCCGGAGATGACAAAGAAAACCTGCATCCGGAAGGCATGGATAATATCATTGAAAATTGTCAGGCCGTGCGAAGGCACCGCACTGTTTACCGCCCAGATATGACTGGAGTAAATCAATGATATATGGAAAGGAATACCCAGCAGCATCAAATATGCGCGGATAGAGTCCAGGAAAAACTCACGTTGTGGTTTTTGTGGTTTCATTACGTATCCGTTGTATGTGGCTCATCCTAATTTTAGAGCGTAGTTTGTATTCGGGCTAATTTCTCAGGTAACCAAAAATGACTGTCGTTGACATTAGTTTAGTTTCTCACCTTAAAACATGCATTGTTATAGGACAAGTTTCCATAGCCGGAGTTTCAACGAATTGATATCCTTGTACCCTGTTGCGCTTAAACGGTTCATCAATGGCTGAACCATCGACTGCTCAAGTTGTCGGAAACCTGACACTTCCCATAAAATAGTTACAGTGAATGATTGAAGCGCGCATAGGAGACAAAGTGTCGGATAAAAATTTTTCCATAGGGTCACGTATGATCAAAGTCCGTTTGCTAAGTGCCGCAGTGTTGATGACCATGTTCACCTCATCTGCCTGGGCTTTTTCTATAGATGATGTTGCCAAACAAGCGAAGGCATTAGCCGATAAAGGTTACGAAGCGCCGAAAAGCAATCTTCCGTCTCAATTCCGCGATCTTAAATTCGCAGATTACCAACAAATTCAGTTCAATCATGACAAAGCGTACTGGAAAAACCTGAATACGCCTTTCAAGCTTGAGTTCTACCATCAGGGGATGTACTTCGACACTCCGGTAAAAATCAACGAAGTGACGGCAGACTCCGTAAAAGAAATCAAATACAGCCCGGACTACTTTAACTTTGGCAACGTCAAACATGACGCTGACTCAGTCAAAAACCTCGGTTTTGCTGGCTTCAAAGTGCTTTATCCGATCAATAAAGCAGACAAAGATGATGAAATTATGAGTGTGCTGGGTGCCAGCTACTTCCGCGTCATCGGTAAAGGCCAGGTTTATGGCTTGTCTGCCCGTGGTCTGGCGATCGACACCGCGCTGGCTTCCGGCGAAGAATTCCCGCGTTTCCGCGAGTTCTGGATTGAACGTCCAAATCCAGACGAAAAACATTTAGTCATTTATGCCTTGCTCGATTCGCCGCGTGCGACCGGTGCTTATCGTCTGGATGTGTATCCGGGCAAGGAAGCGACCGTTGACGTGCAGTCACAAGTTTATCTGCGTGACAAAGTCGGCAAACTGGGTATCGCTCCGCTGACCAGCATGTTCCTGTTTGGCGCGAATCAGCCCTCTCCGGTGATGAACTATCGTCCGGCGCTGCATGATTCCAATGGTCTGTCTATCCATGCCGGTAACGGTGAATGGATCTGGCGTCCGCTGAACAATCCGAAACACCTTGCTGTCAGCCAGTTCTCTATGGAGAACCCGAAAGGCTTCGGTCTGCTGCAACGGGGTCGCAGCTTCTCAAACTTTGAAGATCTCGACGATCGTTACGACCTGCGTCCGAGTGGCTGGGTCGAGACCAAAGGCGACTGGGGTAAAGGTAAAGTTGAGCTGGTGGAAATTCCAACCGCAGACGAAACCAACGACAACATCGTCGCGTTCTGGACGCCGGAACAATTGCCGGATGCCGGTAAACCGCTGAGCCTGAACTATCGTCTGCATTTCACCCGTGAAGAAGAAAAATTACATTCTCCTGATCTGGCGTGGGTTGAACGTACCATGCGTTCTACCGGTGATGTGAAACAGTCGAATCTGATCCGTGAACCTGACGGCAGCGTGGCTTTCCTGGTTGATTTTGTCGGCCCAAATCTGAAAGCCCTGAAAAGCGACACTCCGGTGGCGTCTCAGGTCAGCGTGGGTGACAACGGTGAACTGGTTGAAAACACTGTCCGCTATAATCCGGTAACCAAAGGCTGGCGTCTGACGCTGCGCCTGAAAGTGAAAGATCCGAAGAAAGCGATCGAAATGCGCGCTTCTCTGGCTAATGGCGATAAAACACTGAGTGAAACCTGGAGCTATCAGCTGCCTGCAAATGAATAAGTCAACGCACTCTACTCATGATTATGTAGAAGCTTTGCCGCTTACTGATGATCAGAAAGCGGCGCTCACTCAGCAGCTTCCCGCTGAAGATGAGCAGGCTTTTGCTACCGTACATCACCGCTTAGGCGGCGATGTGACAGCCTCTGCTAATGCCCCTGAACCGGATGCACCTTTGCTCTCGGTGAAAGCGCGCGTCGGCGCAAGCTGGCCGGATGCGCTGGCCAACGGTTCTCTGGACGAAGTGGACAACGAAGGGCGCACCATCGCCAGCGCAATGCCGCCAGTGAAGCGTTCAAGTATGTTCCCGGATGTCTGGCGTACCAACCCGGTAGGGCGTTTCTGGGACAATCTGATGGGACGCAGCGCGGCTTCGCGTCATACGGTTGCCGATATGCCGGAGTCAGAAAAGCGCTGGCGTCATGCCGGTTCGGTTCGTCGATATGTCCTGCTGGTTCTGATGCTGGTTCAGACGGCGATCGCAACCTGGTACATGAAAACCATCCTGCCTTATCAGGGGTGGGCGCTGATCGACCCCGCAGATATGCTGAATCAGGACTGGTTGCAGTCGGTTCTGCAATTGCTGCCGTACGTGTTGCAGACCGGGATTCTGGTGTTGTTTGCGATTCTGTTCTGTTGGGTTTCGGCCGGTTTCTGGACCGCGCTTATGGGCTTTTTACAATTGCTTATCGGGCGCGACAAATACAGCATCACCGCCTCGACTAAGGGCGATGAGCCGCTGAACCCGAATAACCGTACTGCGCTGATCATGCCGATTTGTAACGAAGACGTGGAACGCGTTTTCGCGGGCCTGCGTGCTACTTACGAATCTGTTAAAGCTACCGGTGATTTGGATCAGTTTGATATCTATGTGTTGAGTGACAGCTACGATCCGGATATTTGTGTCGCTGAACAGAAAGCCTGGATGGAAGTATGCCGCGACGTAGACGGTCATGGTCGTATCTTCTATCGCCGTCGCCGTCGCCGTGTGAAGCGTAAAAGCGGAAACATTGATGACTGGTGCCGTCGCTGGGGCGGGGAATATGCCTACATGGTTATCCTCGATGCGGACAGCGTCATGAGCGGCGAATGTCTGACCGGTCTGGCTCGTCTGATGGATGCGAATCCGAACGCCGGTATTATTCAGTCTGCGCCAAAAGCGTCGGGCATGGATACGCTGTATGCGCGTTGCCAGCAGTTTGCGACACGCGTTTACGGCCCGCTGTTTACCGCCGGTCTGCACTTCTGGCAGTTGGGTGAATCCCACTACTGGGGGCACAACGCCATAATCCGCGTGAAACCGTTCATCGAGCACTGTGCGCTTGCGCCGTTGCCGGGTGAAGGTTCATTTGCCGGTTCCATCATGTCTCACGACTTTGTGGAAGCTGCGCTGATGCGCCGTGCGGGCTGGGGGGTGTGGATTGCTTACGACCTGCCGGGTAGCTATGAAGAATTACCGCCAAACCTGCTCGACGAGCTGAAACGCGACCGTCGCTGGTGTCACGGTAACCTGATGAACTTCCGCCTGTTCCTGGTCAAAGGCATGCACCCGGTTCACCGTGCTGTCTTCCTGACCGGCGTGATGTCCTATCTTTCTGCGCCGCTGTGGTTTACGTTCCTTGCGTTGTCCACGGCATTACAGGTCGTGCATACGTTGATGGAACCGACGTACTTCCTGCAACCGCGGCAGTTATTCCCGGTTTGGCCACAATGGCGTCCTGAGCTGGCAATTGCCCTGTTCTCGACAACAATGGTTCTGTTGTTCCTGCCAAAACTGCTGAGTATCGTCCTGATCTGGGCGAAGGGAGCGAAGCAATTTGGTGGTGCATTCCGTCTGCTGGTTTCCATGTTCCTGGAAATGCTGTTCTCGGTGCTGCTCGCACCGGTGCGTATGTTGTTCCACACCGTTTTTGTGGTCAGCGCATTCCTGGGCTGGGAAGTGGTCTGGAACTCTCCGCAGCGTGATGATGATGACACGCCGTGGGGTGAAGCATTTAAACGCCATGGTTCGCAGCTTCTGCTCGGTGCCGTCTGGGCTGCCGGTATGGCATGGCTGGACTTGCGCTTCCTGTGGTGGCTGGCGCCAATCGTCTTCTCTCTGATCCTGTCACCGATTGTTTCGGTTCTGTCGAGCCGTGCAACGCTGGGGATTAAGAGTAAGAAAGCCAAGCTGTTCCTGATCCCGGAAGAGTACGATCCGCCGCGCGAGCTGGTTGCGACTGAAGAATATCTGGCACTGAACCGTGAACGTAAGCTGCAAAACGGCTTTATGCATGCGGTGTTTGATCCGGGCTTCAACGCACTGGCTACGGCAATGGCAACATCCCGTCATCTGTTGCGTGAAACTGTAGAAAACGGTCGTCGGGCTCGTCTGGAGCAGGCCCTGAAAACCGGGCCAAAAGATTTGGGCAAAGCTGACCGTCTGGTCTTGCTGAGCGACCCGGTGCTGATGGCGCGTTTACACTCCGCGGTGTGGACGCAACCCGATCAGCAGGCGTGGGGAGCTTATTACGACCAGCTTCCGCGTAACGTGCAGGCTTTCCCTGTGACGCAGACGCTGGAAGTTAAATCCGCCTGAGTTAAATAGCGGACGGAAAGGGCAGTATGTGAAAACATGCTGCCCTTTTTATTGCTTCATGATCACAGGCCCGCACAGGCCATCACGCCGCAAAGACAACAGGTGACTCTCAGGCCCGCAGCGTATAAAGTTTTACGTCCCCTTAACATCAGGGAACATGACGCGCGTGCTATTCTGAGCGCGCTGTTCAGCGCTTAAAAAGAGCTTCTTTTGATTTGAATCGACAGGTTGGGTAAGTGATTAATCGCGTAATTTTTCGTGGATGTGTACTGGTGCTACTGGCTACCTCGCTCACAGGTTGTGGCAGCATTATCAGCCGGGCCGTGCCAGGGCAGGGGCATGGCAACCAGTATTATCCCGGCGTGCAGTGGGATTTACGTGACAGCCCGTGGCGGTATATCACTGTTATTGATGTCCCGCTGTCCATGATTGTCGATACCTTCATGTTGCCGATTGACGCCCGCCACGGGCCTTACGAATAAATCTTTTATAAACGTTTAGTCAATATCCCGTCCCGGATAATCGTCCTCGTCATCCCACTCTTCGGCGGCGGCTTCGCCTTCTTCCGTATCCAGCTGCGGCTCATGCTGGAATTCACCTTCATCCCATTCATACAGCGTCGCTTCTTCCTGCCATTCTTCTTCGAGTTCAATCTGATCGTAATCTTCATCGAAGATAGCCTGCGCGGCCGCGCCGCTGCGGAACGTCAGCGCATCGATGGCGTCGCCTTCATCGCTGAGAAATTCTGCCTGCCACATCACATCGCCATCCTGCATGATGTACTTTTGCAGGTTGAACTGATCCGGAACGGGCTCTTCATCGTTCTGAACTCTTTCCTGTGCGGCTTCGAGAAATTCTTCGCGGGCGGCATCAATAGCTTCTTCAAGCGTTGCGTACATGCTCATTGTTGTCTCCTGAGTTGAATAAGGGGAAATAATCAATAGTCTTGATAGTAAATAGCGTTAGGAATGAAGAAGTAACAGCCATCTGACAGTGAAAACTCTGATTAAATGATTGTTGTCGATAACTGACAGGATGCAAGTTTTGAGATGAAAAAACAGGTCGCCTTTCTTCTGCTATTCTCTGAGTCTTAATGCCGGAACACGGTAAGTTGAAGGAGTTATGGCGTCTATGGTTTCACGAAACGCAGTGCTGAGGGTTGCCCGTCCGACCGATAATCTGGAGCGGATTGCGGCGATGTACAGTCAGGGACTGGGCTTTGAGGTGATCGGCGGTTTCAGCGACCATCAGAATTTTGATGGCGTTCTGATCGGCCATCCGCATCATCACTATCACCTGGAATTTACACATCACCGGGGAACAACCGTCGGGCGCGCGCCAACGCAGGATAGCCTGTTGGTGTTTTATATCCCGGAGGATGCGCAATGGCAGGCGCAGTGTGACGCGATGCTGCAAGCCGGATTTATTGCCGTTCCTTCGTACAATCCGTACTGGGATGAAAATGGTCAAACGTTTGAAGATTTAGACGGTTATCGCGTGGTGCTGGCTTCACGTGACTGGACCGTGTAGAGAGAAATGTCAGAAGAGATTCAGCTTTGCAAAGAGGACGGTGGCAGAGGGTAAAAGTTTAGCAAACCGCCAGCCCGGGGAAGAATTGGGGGGTAGAGTGACGGTGAACTTTCAAGAAAAAGGTTACTGTTATGAAGATTTTTTCCCGTACTTTGCTTATGCCGCTGTGTGGTCTTGGCCTGTTTTTCAGTGTCGCCGGTATGGCGGCTGACAGTACGCATCCACAACCGCCGATGGAATATCCGCACGGTATGCCGCCATCCGACCATGAAGGCATGCTGCCTCCGCCACCGGTGATGATGGGGCTCTGCCATCCGGGCGCACTATTCTGTGCGAGCATGGCTAGCGATAATCCAACGGAAACAATTCAGAAACTGACTTCGGTGCTTCCGGCGACAACGGCGGGCAAACATTATGAAGTCCGTCTGGCGGTTGTCGAAGTGCCTGACCACCTGCCGATGCCTCCGCAGGCAGAAAAAGCCAAGTAAAGTGTTTTACACGCTGGCCGGAATTAATCGACCATCGCCTGACTCGGCCGGCGTTGCAAACACCACCAGGAATAAACGGCATTAAACATCACCACCAGCGCCGTGACGCAAAATACCGTTCGGAACCCGTAGCTTGCCGAAACTGCCGCACCCAGCAGAGGGCCGGTGACATTCCCGACATCACGGAACGATTGGTTATAGCTGAAGACCCTTCCCGCCACCTGATTGGTGCAGTTATAAATCAGCAGCGTTTGCACCGCCGGGAGCAGCGCGCCGTCTGTTGCCCCCAGCAGAAAACGTAAAATGCCTAACTGAAGCGGCGTTTGCACGAATGCCATCGGGATTAGCAAGAGGACGGATAACCCCATCATGGCCACCAAAATCCTTTCAGGCCCGATTCTGTCCCCCAGTTTTCCCAGCCTCGGCGCACTCATCAGTGCTGCCACGCCGGGCACCGACGCAATCATCCCGCTGATAAACGCCAGATTCTGCGTATTACCGGCCAGTTCACGCACGTAAAGCGTGAGTATCGGCGCAATCGATCCGGTCGCCACCTGAATAATCATTGTGGTGACGAACAGGCACAATACCAGCTTGGGATTTTTCAGCGAGGCAAAAACCTGTTTGCGGTTGAGCATGTCTTTCTTATTTACAGGGACAAACTGTTCGCGGATGCAGTACAGCGTCATCACAAAACAGAGAAAAAGTACGGCTGCGGTGATGAAGAATACCGGGCGTAAACCGTAGTTATCTGCCAGTAACCCGCCGACCAGCGGGCCAAGCAGTGCGCCGCTGACGCCGCCTGTGGAGAGTGTTCCCAGCGCCCAGCCGCTTTTATTGCGGGGAATTTGTGTGGCAATCAGCGCATTGGCATTCGGTACAAAGCCGCCGAGCAAACCCAGCAGCGCGCGAAGGACTAAGAATTGCCAGATGTTTTGCGCAAAGCCCATGAGCATCATGACAATCGCCATGCCCAACGCCGAGCGCAGCAGCATGATTTTACGGCCTTTACGGTCAGCCAGGCCGCCCCAGAAGGGCGAAGCAATCGCGGAAAACAGGAAGGTAATACTGAAAACCAAACCCGACCACATGTTCAGGGATTCATGGCCGGTGACACCCAGAGTTTCGACGTAAAGCGGCAGGAAAGGCATGATCAGGCTGAACGCGGCACCGGTAAGGAAGCAGCCAATCCAGGCAACATACAGATTTCGTTTCCAGTTTATGGGTTCTGGTGCGGTTTCAGATTCAGATGCCGAAGTCATAAATTACCGAAAAAAGAGGTCAGATTAGCTCTGGAATGACAGATGGGAGCAAGGCAGAGCACAAGTAACAATCAATTGGCTGGATAATTATGCGCCTAATTATCATCCACTTCAATGATGTTAATGAACTGTAACAACGAAAGTAAAATACCGTTTTATCGCGAGAGGTGTAGTGAAGGAGATCAACTGAGGAGCGAAAATGCAAAAAAATACGGCCAGCGATGAGGCCGGCCGCGTCAGACACAGAATTAAAATAAAAACCAAAAGACAGACACAGCAAAAACAGGGTTTAACGCAGGGCTGCGTTTTTCATCACAGAATAACGGCCGCTGCCCAGGAACATAATCACCAGCCCGCCAAAGAAGTACAGTGCTTCGCCTTCCAGACCCCAGGCGCCGACGTCGGTCACGGTGAAGAATTTACCCGCAACCACCAGCAAAACTGCCACTAAAATGTTGAATGCCATCACCAGCGCGGCAGGGCGGGTAAAAATACCCAGAATAATCAGAACCGGTGCAATTACTTCACCGATGTATGCGCCATAAGCGATGAATCCCGGTAAGCCAGCAGCCTGCAACATTTTGGCAATCCAGCCCACGCCATTTTCCATTTTCGCCACGCCGTGGAATAAAATCAAAATCCCGAAAGTAAGACGTAACAGTAACTTACCAAAGTCAGGGTGATCGGTAACGCGGGTAAAAGCAGTGTTCATTTTAGCCAACATAATGTATTCCTTTTGAAGGTCACAAAGTGGCCACGCGGCTCCCAAGAAGTGAGGGGGTAATCACGTGGAGAAATCATGGGGAGAGTATTGGCCTAAACCGGATAGGATAAAATCTGATAACTTTGAAGAAGTCTGTCAAAAAAATTGTCGAAGCAAATAAATAAAACCGGTTCAGGATGCGCTGAGCCGGCCTTTAAGTTTATTCGCTGAGGGCTTTGTACAGCGAAGGCTCGCCCTGGGGACGCGTTTTGAAGCGTCGATGCAGCCACATGTATTGCTCGGGCGCCTGACGAATTTCGTCTTCTACCACTTTGTTCATGTACGCGGCGGCAACCACTTCATCATCCAGCGGGAAATCAGCGACCTGCGGATGAATAATCATCTCGTAGCCTTTTCCGCCAGCCAGACGGCGCGGTGTAAACGGAATGATGGCCGGTTTGCCCATTCGTGCCAGCAGATAGGTGCCGGTGGTTGTCGCGGCTTTATCCACGGCAAAGAAGGGTACAAACACGCTGGCGCGCGGGCCGTAGTCGTGATCCGGCGCGTACCAGATAATGTCGCCTTGTTTCAGGCTGCGGATCATTCCTTTCAGGTCTTTGCGATCCAGCATCCCTTTATTTGAACGCATGCGGCCTTTAGTCTGGATCCAGTCCATCAGCTTATTGTCATGCGGGCGATAAACACCGACGCCCGGATTATGAATACCGAAAATACGCGCACCCAGTTCCAGCGTCAGGAAATGAACGCCAATTAGCAGCACGCCTTGTTTGTTATCGCGGGCGCGCTGTATGTGTTCCAGACCGCTGACTTTAAACCAGCGTTCAATACGCCAGTCAGGCCAGAACCAGGCCATGCCGGTTTCAAATAAACCCATGCCGACTGATTCGAAATTTTTCACGACCATGTCTTCCCGCTGTTCAGGGTGCATGTCGGGGAAACACAGTTCGATATTACGCTGGGCGATTTTGTAGCGACGTTTCAGAAAGCGCATTGAGAAGCGCCCAAGCCCGGTACCGATGCGGTAAATGACCGGATAAGGTAATAAGACCAGCGCGTACAACAACCCCAGACCTATCCAGGTGATCCAGTAGCGTGGATGCAATAACGAACGATTAAAGGTAGGTACCTGAGTCATAGAATCTCTGCGTCAATGGATCGAAGTAGAAAGTTTATAAGCTCTGTCTAATGCAGCAGCCCGCTACAGAAATACGTCCACATTCCGATATGGAGCGCGTGTTATCCGTTATTTTTAGTAGCAAAGTGACATATTGTGGCACTTTTTTGGTATTAGGTGAAAATTCACGGCACTAATACCTCATTTAACTTATGGACTGCATGAATGAAAAACAATGTGATTTATTTATGAACAATTCAGCTGTTTTCTCCATGAGTCTTCGAATCAAATATCCGCAGAGAATGGCTTTTTGTCAATGAAACGGACAGCCCGGGGGCTGTCCGTGATCACGTTTATTAAACTGCCCGGTATTATTCCGGCAGGAATAATCCTTTCACGCTATGAGGCTCGCTGCGCCAGTATTGTTTCGGTGCGTAAACTTTTGCACCGAGTTTGGCAGCGGCGTGCCATGGCCAGCGTGGGTTATACAAAATACCACGCGCCAGTGCGATCATGTCTGCCTGTCCGGTGCCGACAATGGCTTCGGCCTGTTCCGGTTCAGTGATTAAGCCAACGGCGATCACCGGCATTTTGACGTGCTGTTTAATGCTGTCAGCGAAGGGCACCTGATAATTTGGCCCCACGGTGATTTTCTGGTGCTGGCTCAGGCCGCCGCTGGACACATGAATATAGCTGCAACCCAGCTTATCCAGTGCTTTGGCGAGTTCGACAGATTGCTCCAGATCCCAACCTCCTTCTACCCAGTCGGTGGCGGAAATACGCACGCCGATGGGTTTATCAGCCGGGAAGGCCGCGCGAATTTCCTGGAAGATTTCCAGCAGCAGGCGCATACGGTTTTCCAGAGAACCGCCGTACTGATCGGTGCGCTGGTTGGAAAGCGGGGACAGGAACTGGTGCAGGAGATAACCGTGCGCACCGTGCAGTTCCAGCAGATCGAACCCGAGGCGGTCGGCGCGCCGTACGCTATCCACGTACGCTTTTTTCAGTTCGCTGATGCGTTCAGCAGAAAGCGCGACGGGCGCTTCCGTTCCTTCGGCAAAAGGAATAGCGGAAGGTGCGACGGTTTGCCAGCCACCGGCGGCCTGAGGTATTTGCGCACCCCCTTTCCACGGTGCGGCGTGAGAGGCTTTGCGTCCTGCGTGGCCGAGCTGTAAACCGAGAGGAATGTTGCTGTTTTCGCGCAGGCCGTCGACCAGTCCTTTCAGCGCGGCTTCGGTTTCATCATCCCACAGCCCTAAATCCTGCGCAGAAATGCGCCCGACGGCTTCCACCGCTGTGGCTTCGAGGATCAGCAAACCGGCACCGGAAAATGACAATTGCCCGAGATGCGCGTGGTGCCACGAAGTCGCTTTCCCCTCGTCGGAGGAATACTGGCACATTGGTGCGATAACAATGCGGTTAGGGAGCGTCAGGCCGCCCAGAGAAATCGGTTCAAAAAGCTTGCTCATGTTTCCTGCCCTTTAAAAAATCAGTGTGGTGGATAGATCACAAGTATGGATAACATCTGAGAATAGGTTACCGCATTTAGAGAAAAGGCAAGACGCAGCAGGTGTTTTTCTTATCATGAATTTGCAACGGAAGATGTCGTCCGTGTTGCTTTAATGTATAATCTTGCCGCTTCAAAAGTAGCTAATTGGTTTCCAATAATTAAATCCCCCTGAAAGACAGGAACGTACACCATGCCAGTGTTACATAACCGTATTTCTAATGAGGAACTCAGAGCGCGCATGTTGGCTGAAACCGAGCCCCGCACGACTGTTTCTTTTTATAAGTATTTCCAGCTCGAAGACCCGAAAGCTTTTCGCGATGCCCTGTATATCAGCCTGACTCGCCTGAATGTGTTTGGCCGTATTTACGTGGCAAAAGAAGGGATTAACGCGCAGATCAGCGTTCCGCAAAGCCAGTTTGACGCGTTCAAAACCGAGCTGTTTTCCAGCCATCCGGCGCTGGATAACATCCGCCTGAACGTGGCGCTGGAAGATGACGGCAAATCCTTCTGGGTTCTGCGTCTGAAAGTGCGTGACCGTATTGTGGCGGACGGCATCGATGATGAGTCGTTCGATCCGTCGAATATCGGTGAGTACCTGAAAGCCGAGCAGGTCAACGCCATGATTGACGACCCGGACACGCTGTTTGTCGATATGCGTAACCACTACGAATATGAAGTGGGGCATTTCGATAAAGCGATTGAAGTCCCGTCTGACACTTTCCGCGATCAGCTGCCAATGGCCGTTGATATGCTGAAAGAAGACAAAGACAAGAAAATCGTCATGTACTGCACCGGCGGTATTCGCTGTGAAAAAGCCAGCGCCTACATGCTGCATAACGGTTTTAAAAACGTGTATCACGTGGAAGGCGGCATTATCGAATATGCGCGCCGAGCGAAAGAGCAGGGTTTGCCGGTTAAATTCAAAGGTAAAAACTTCGTCTTTGATGAGCGCATGGGCGAACGCATTTCTGACGATGTGATCGCGCATTGTCACCAGTGTGGCGCGGCGTGTGATAACCATACCAACTGTAAAAATGACGGCTGCCATTTGCTGTTCATTCAGTGCCCGACCTGTGCGGCGAAGTTCGACGGTTGTTGCAGCGAAATCTGTATGACTGAGCTGAAACTGCCGGTTGAAGAACAGCGTGCGCTGCGTGCTGGCCGTGAAAATGGGATCAAGATTTTCAACAAGTCCAAAGGGCTGTTGCAAACAACCATGCACATTCCGGCACCGGAAAACGACTGAACTGCCGATCCGTCGTAACAAAGGCCCTGACGATTTAATACCGTCAGGGCCTTTTGTTTTGGCGATGTGGATTACTTCTCCTGCACGCCTTCCACGGAAATGATCAGCTCAACATCCTGCGAAGCAGGGCCGAGATCGGTGGTGATCCCGTAATCTTTCAGCGCAATCGTGCCTGCGGCTTCAAACCCGGCGCGATAACCGCCCCACGGATCCTTACCCTGACCCAGCAATTTCGCCTGAAGGGTTAACGGTTTCGTCACGCCATTCAGGGTGAAATCACCGGTAACGGCCAGGTTATCCCCCTCTTTTTTCACCGACGTGGATTTAAACGTGGCCTGCGGATGCTTGCTCACATTGAGGAATTCCGCGCTGCGCAGGTGTTTATCACGCTCGGCATGGTTCGTGAACACGCTGGTGGTGTTGATGCTCACGTTCACTTTATCCGCTGCCGGGTCTTTCTCGTCAAAGGTAAAGCCGCCGTCAAAATCGTTAAAACTGCCGTAAAGCCAGCTGTAGCCCAGATGCTTGATGCGAAACTCAATAAACGCGTGCTGCCCTTCTTTGTCGATTTTGTAATTCGCCGCACTTGCGGTGCCTGCGGCTAACAACAGGGATGCCAGTGTCAGGCCCAGAGTGGTTTTTTTCAGCATGGTTATTCTCCATTTATCCATTAAGTGAATCGCAAGGTGAAACAGTTCAGCGGCCCAGCATGCGTGTCAGCGTGCTGTCGCGGTCGATGAAATGATGTTTGAGTGCGGCCAGCGCGTGGAACGCAGAGATAATCACAATTCCCCACGCCATCCACAGATGTACGGTGCCGGCGATGTCCGCCTGTTGCTCAAGCCCGAACAGCGTGGCCGGGATATCAAACCAACCGAAAACGCTGACCGGCTGGCCTTCGGCGGTCGAAATGAGATAGCCGCTGAGCAGGATCCCGAACAGACCGGCAAAGAGCAGAACATGCGCGAGCCACGCCCCGAGCCGGGTTTTGGCGCTGTAGCTGTCCAGCGGTTTTGGTGGCGGTGAAATAAAGCGCCAGGCCAGCCGGAATACCATGGCCGCGAAAACCAGCCCGCCAATGCTTTTATGAATTTCCGGCGCCCGGTGATACCAGGTGTCGTAATAGCCCAGTCCGACCATCCATAATCCCAGGGCGAAAAGGCCATAAACGGCCAGCGCAACAATCCAGTGGATCAGAATTGAAATATGCCCGAAGCGCACAGTCGTATTTTTCCAAAACATAATTTGGCCGCTCATTGTGAGAGTTATTTTTGGAAAGTAAACATTTGGAAACATTCTGGCAAACTATTATTTGCAAAATAGATGATTAATTTAACTTGTTCACTATTTTTGAACTGATTATGGTTATCTTGTTCAGCTTATTCGTTTTTGATTCGTCAGGAAGGCTGGGATGGGCTGGGGTTCAGTCTGGATGCGGGTTTGTCAGGTTTTGTCATCGACGGTAAAGTTTGTTTTATTACTAAAAATTTGAGTAAAAAAATTGATTTCATCCGTGATTGTTATTTTTGGATAATAACTAAAATGAAAAACGTTATCTGATTTAGCGGATAGCACTCTTCGGAATATTAATTATAAATATTCCTTAAATATAACGTAAAGAAATCACGGGATATTATGCAAACTGATCGGGATCAGTTTATGGAAAGTTATCACCTCTATAATCTCCGAAAATTCTGATTAGGAATTTTTTTATCTACTAAAATGGATATGAGCCGGTGCGTGCACTTTCCTGACCCAACATAACCGGCATCCGACCTGACACGGAGAGTGACACTATGTTTCCTGCAGTATGCCGTCATGCAGTTTTATTCCCACTGCTGGCCCTGTTTTTATCCCTTCCGGTTGTCGCAACAGCGCAATCTGTTCCGACGGTTACAACATCGACTATCGCAACGCAAACTGATGGCGTCAGCCGCACTTATCTCGGCCGCCTTGAGGCTGTTCAGGCGGTGAATGTTGTCAGCCGCACGGAAGGTTTTATTTCCAGGAGAGCTTTCCAGGAAGGTCAGCTGGTTAAAGAGGGGGATGTCCTTTACGAAATCGACCCCGCGCTGCATCACTCCGCAGTCGCGCAGGCGAAAGCGCAGCTCGACAGTGCGAACGCCACGGCCCGACATGCGCAGACGCATCTGAACCGCATTCAGCGTCTGGGCGATGCGCGGACGGTCAGCCAGTCCGATGTCGATACCGCACTTGCCGCACGCGATACCGCCCGGGCCGCCGTCGCGCAGGCTCAGGCCGCCCTGAAAACTCAGGAATTACAGCTGGGCTTTACCCGCATTACCGCACCTATTTCCGGGCGGATTGGCGTGAGCCATTATCACACCGGCAGTCTGGTGAATCCGGCGAGCGGCGCGCTGACTGAAATTGTTCAGCTCGATCCGGTTCGTGTGGTGATTTCCGTTAACGAGCGCGATGTACTCAGTGCCAGCCAGAGCAGCGGTTCGCTTGAGGGCGCTTTCGCGGCGGATAACATGACGCTTTCGCTGCGTCTATCAGATGGTTCGCCGTACCTGAAAACACCGAAGTTTGAATCCCTGGGAAACCGCATTGATACGCAAACCGGCACGTTGCCCGTCAGGCTGACCGTTGAGAATCCGGATCACCGTTTATTACCGGGTGGCTCCGTTAACGTGCTGGCAGCACCGCGCTCCGGACAGAAACTTCCGGTTCTGCCAGCCGCGGCTTTACAGCAGGATGCCACCGGCCACTTTGTTTTGCTGGTAAATGCTGAGCAGCAGGTTGAGAAACGGCCAGTCCGCCTGGGGGCGCAGACCGGACAGGGATATTTCGTTCTGGAAGGTTTGCAGGGAGGAGAAAAAGTGGTCACCGAAGGGCTGCAGTGGATCCAGCCAGGGATGAAAGTGAAGACGCGGGACGCCTCGGGTGCTCTGGCGACGCCGGCAAAAAAAGGTTAAGGAATAACTATGCTCGAGCAATTCATTAAAAGACCGCGCTTTGCGGTGGTCATCGCGCTGGTCACGGCACTGATTGGTGCCGTGGCGCTCAAGGTGATCCCGGTGGAACAATATCCGGACATCACGCCGCCCGTTGTTTCTGTCAGCGCGGTTTACCCCGGCGCCAGTGCGCGTGACGTGGCTGAATCTGTTGCTGCGCCCATTGAAGCGCAGGTCAACGGTGTCAGCAATATGCTGTATATGTCCTCTAACAGCGGCAATAACGGCAGTTACTCGCTGACGATTACGTTTGCCAGCGGAACGGATCCTGATACTGCGGCGGTTGAAGTGCAAAACCGTATCTCTCAGGTCAGCTCTCAGCTCCCGCCGGAAGTGCTGAATACTGGCGTTTCCGTGCGTAAGCAGGCATCCAATATTTTACTCGGGATCAGCCTGTTATCCCCGAAACATACTCACGACATGCTGTTTATCAGTAACTTCGCCAGCATTCAGCTGCGTGATGCTTTAGCGCGTATCGACGGCGTCGGCGATGTCCGCGTGTTTGGTTCCCGCGATTACAGCATGCGAATCTGGCTCGATCCCCGCAAAATGGAAGGGCTGGATGTCAGCAGCATGGAAATCAGTTCGGCAATCCAGAGCCAGAACGTGCAGGCGGCGGCCGGTCAGATTGGCGCTTCGCCAAGTCCGTCCATGCAGCAACAAACGCTCACCATCAGCGGGGCCGGACGTTTGAGTACGCCGGAAGAGTTCGGCAATATTATTGTGCGTAAAAATGCCAACGGCGGGACGGTGCGTTTGCATGACGTCGCCCGCATTGAGCTGGGTGCGCAGGATTATCAGGTAAACGCCACGCTGAATCAGACGCCGTCCGCCTTTCTGTCAGTTTATCCGGCACCGGGTGCCAATGCGCTGAATGTGGCCAATGCGGTGCGCGCGGAAATGGAACGTCAGGCGGGTTACTTCCCGGACGATCTGACTTATGAAATCAAATTCGACTCCACACGGTTTGTCAGCGCGACGCTGGATGAAATCGTCGTATCCTTGGTGCTGACGTTCATCGTCGTTCTGACCATTGTTTTCCTGTTCCTGCAAAGTTTGCGCGCCACATTCATTGTTGCGCTGACCATTCCTGTCTCTTTGCTCGGCACATTTGCCGTGCTTTACATCTTTGGCTATTCGGCCAATACACTGAGTCTGTTCGCTATTATTCTGGCGCTGACGGTCGTGGTCGATGATGCGATTGTCGTGGTCGAAAATGTCGAAAGGCTGATGGTCGAAGATCCGTCGCTCGGGCGGGTAGCTGCAACCCGTCTGGCACTGAAACAAATTGCCGGACCGGTTATTGCTACTACCGTGGTTCTGCTGGCGGTATTCGTTCCAATTGCCGTGCTGCCGGGGATTACCGGTGCGCTGTATCGTCAGTTTGCGGTGACGCTTTCTGCGGCGGTAGTGCTTTCCAGTATTAACGCATTAACGCTGACTCCGGCGCTGTGCGCAACATTACTCAAGCCCCGTCCGGAGAAACCTGCGCGCTTCTTCCAGCTCTTCAATAACGGGCTGGACAGTGTGCGCGATACCTATGTCAAAGCCGCGCGTGGGATCAGCAGAAATGTGCTGACCAGTATTGTGAGCGTGATTGTGATCGCCGGTTTGTGCGCATGGGGTTACAGCAGTTTGCCGAAATCTTTCCTGCCGGATGAGGATCAGGGGTATTTCTTCGTGAATGTGCAGCTACCGGACGGCGCGTCCCTTAACCGTACCGATACGGTTCTCGGGCAGATGAAGGCAATTCTTGGCAAAGATGACGCGGTTGAAGATGTCATCGCGATCAGCGGATTCAGCCTGCTGAGCGGCGGGAGCTCACCGAATTCTGCCTTTGGTATTGTTTTGCTGAAACCCTGGGGTGAGCGCAGCAGTGTGGATCAGGTCATCGGACGGTTGCAACCTGCGATGGCAGGCATTCCTTCTGCGATGATTATGGCGATAAACCCGCCAGCCATTTCCGGGCTGGGTACGGCTTCCGGGCTGGATTTGCGCTTACAGGCGTTACGCGGACAATCACCGCAGGAACTGGCGGCGACCGGACAGGCGCTGATTCAGGCGGCAAATCAGGATCCGCATCTGAGCCGCGTCTTCACAACATTCAGTGCGTCCGTTCCTGAAATTGCACTCAGCGTGGATCGCGATCGTGCTGCGCAATTGCAGGTTCCGGTCAGCAGGATCTTCGGTACGTTGCAGACATCGCTCGGCGGGATTAACGTCAGCGATTTCATTATCAACAACCGTTTGTTCAACGTGCAGATGCAAAATGAGATGGAAGATCGCCAGCGTGCGGATCAAATCTCGACGCTGACCGTGCGCAGCGATAACGGTTCTCTCGTCAGTCTGGGGAAAATGGTCAGCCTGACGCCGTCTCTCGGCGCACCGTTTATTACGCAATATAACCAGTTCCCGTCACTGGCGATCAGCGGTTCTGCTGCGCCAGGCGTGAGTTCCGGGGAAGCGATGACGCAAATGGAACATATCCTGAACGAGAAACTGCCCGCCGGTTATGGTTACCAGTGGACCGGGATGTCGTTGCAGGAGATTCAGGCGGGCGGTCAGGCTATTGTGATTTATGCCGCGGCGCTGCTTTTCGCCTATCTGTTCCTGGTCGCCCAGTATGAAAGCTGGAGCATACCGCTGGTGGTGATGATTTCGGTGATTTTTGCGGTATTCGGCGCGGTCGGAGGCCTGCATCTGGCAGGCCTCAGCAACGACGTATATGCTCAGATTGGTATGGTGTTGCTCATCGGGCTGGCGGCGAAAAATGCCATACTAATTGTCGAGTTTTCGAAAGCCAGAAGGGAAGGGGGCGCCACTATCCGCGAAGCGGCGCAGGACGGTGCGAAGCAACGATTCCGCGCTGTCATGATGACCGCAATTTCGTTCATTCTGGGCGTCTTGCCGCTGGTACTGGCGTCGGGTGCTGGCGCCATGAGCAGGCACATCATTGGTGTCACGGTATTTAGCGGAATGTTGTTGTCCACGACCGTGGGGATCCTGTTTATCCCGTCGCTGTATGTGCATGTTCAGCGTCTGCGGGAATGGGTGAAATCCCGTTAAGAAATCGGGCCGCATCAGGAGGAAGATTTGCGTAAAACGATCGTGACGACTCAGGGACTCAAAATCGTCGTAATGATGGCGATGCTGGTGGTGATTTTCGCGGGAATTAAATCTGCGGCGGACATCATCGTACCGTTCATTCTGGCGCTGTTTTTGGCTTTTGTTTTGAATCCGCTGATTGTGCTGCTGGGGAAATGTCGGGTGCCGCGCGCACTTGCCGTTTTGCTGGTGGCGACGCTGGTGATTTGCCTGATGGTTTTCATGACCACTAAACTGCTGGTGACGCTTAATGAATTTGCCCGCACGTTGCCACAGTATCGCGGGCTGATTGTTGAGAAGCTGAGTTATCTCGAAGAGCTGTCCGGGCAAAGCGACCTGACGTTAGCGCCTGAACAGCTGGCCAGTTATATCGACCCGGCAGCGACGTTGAACCTGGTCAGCAAACTCATCAGCTATTTATCTAACGCGATGGCGGGTTTGTTTCTGTTACTAATGACGGTGGCTTTTATGCTGCTCGAAGTGCCGCAGCTGCCGTACAAAATTGAACAGATGTCGGATGAACCGGGAAAGGGGATGGCAAATGTTCAGCGTGCGCTCGACAGCGTGACGCGTTATCTGGTGATCAAAACGTTAATCAGCGTGGTCACCGGGCTGGCGGTCTGGGCGCTGCTGGCAGCGACGGGGATCCGGTTTGCGTTTTTGTGGGGAATGCTGGCGTTTGCGCTGAATTACATTCCCAATATCGGTTCTTTTCTGGCGGCAATCCCGCCGGTTATTCAGGCGTTCTTGTTCAACGGCTTCAGTGAAGGGATTATCGTGGCAGGCGGATATGTGCTGATCAACCTTGTTTTTGGCAGCATTATCGACCCCAAAATTCTGGGGCGCGGGTTGGGGCTTTCGACGCTGGTGGTCTTTATGTCCCTGATTTTCTGGGGATGGCTGATGGGCCCGGTCGGAATGCTGCTCTCCGTGCCGCTGACTATTGTACTGAAAATAGCGCTGGAACCGACGGCTGCCGGGCATAAGATTGCTGTACTGTTGGGCGATGGCGCCGCACAAAAACGCTAAAGTTTGTTTAACTCTTCAATGCGCACTGCGTGCGTTTCAATGCTTTTCAAAGAGGCCATGAGTTGCTGACGGGCGGGTAAATCCAGCCCGTGAAATAACCGGTCGATGGCATCCTTCTTCGGTTTTTTAGTCTGCTCTAACGCCTGTTTTCCCGCTTCCGTTAATTCCAGCAATTGTGAACGGCGATCTGTCGGATGACGTTTGCGCACCAGCAAACCGTCCCGGTCCATGGCATCAATCGCATCGGTAATGGTTCGGGGAGATTGTTGAAGCACCTGAGCCAGTTCTGCGGGGCGGCAGGTACCTTCATGCGCGATGGCCGACAATAGTTTTCCGCGAGCCAGGGAAAGGCCCTGCGCAGACATTGCCGCGTCCACTTGTTTGCGCATCAGACGGATTACGGAAAGCAACGTTTCTGTAATTTCTGTTGGGGTGACATCTTCAGAAGCGGAGTGTTTCATTTTATGAGGCTACTCAAGATAAGGCTGCTAATTTTAAACTTATTGTATGCCTCTGTCGTCAGAGTGCAACCGCGTAAACCGCGGATGTCTGAGTGAGTGAAACTTAATGGAAAAACAGGAAGGCGATAATATAAAAATGCCCTGATTGTTCAGGGCATTATGTGAATGATTTAGCTGTGTGCTTTGTAAATCATTAAAAGATCGTCTTTAATCTGACGGCTAATGGGTGTCGCGGAAATGTCATCTATCGGCCAGAATAAATACTTGATCAGATTGTAAATAAAACAGAATTCAAGCCGGTTCCGGACTTTAATTTTCTGAGCCAGATGGCGCTTATGAACATACACGGTGCGGCTGCTGATATTTAATTTTCTGGCAATCCGGTAGTTCGGCATTTCTGACATCCAGTATCCCATCACAAGAATTTCCTGATCGCTGAACAGGGTTCTTGGAATGCCGAAGTTATTTTCAGGCATAAAGGATTCCGGGTCTGCGGCAATATCTTGTAATAACTGCGTTAATGACTGTTTATTGAGAACGAAAACTTCGCGGGTGATGGCAATCGGCGCATCACTGTCCGGATAATTCGCATCGATATAACAGTATATTCTGGCGGTATGGCGGAACTCAAAGAAAGCCTTCAATTCCAATGATAATTCAGCGTTATGACAATGCTGCGTCATATTCACGAGAATAACGTCAGGCTGAAATTCTGTCAGTGAATTGAGTGCCTGAGAAATATTCACAGTATCAATAATGTCGAGATTATTATTCTCAACAAGATAAGAGAAAATTCCTAACCGGGTGAATCCACAGGGTTCAATAATAGAGAGTTTCATTCGACGTCCTTGTTCAGGCGTATCATTTACGCGTGGAAACCACTCCTGTGATTTCTGCATCTAGCATAGGTTTTTTTCTATAATGCTGTCAATTCGGAAATACCGGTCTATTGATCTCGTTCAAAGTGAAACTTAAAAATGACTCTTCGAGGAAATAAAATGACAACCGTCGAAAGAATATAAACGACGGTTGAAACATCTTTACATTAATTGAATCGGGAAAGGGAGAAAGGCTCAAGCTCGAAAGGAATAGGATGATTGTTAGCGAAATGAGTCACTATTTCACCTAATACGCTGGCAAATTTAAATCCGTGGCCGCTTAAACCTGAAATGACCAGTGTATTTTCTCTGCCCGGCAATGTATCGATAATGAAATCTTCATCTGCGGTCATGTCGTAAGTGCATGACGCGCCGCGTAAACTCACCCCAACACCCGGCAAAAAGTAGCGGAAAAAGTTGAAGGATTCTGTACCGTCCTGGCTAAATCCGCCGAAAGGTTTGCGCTCTTGCGGCTCTGTGATCCACTGACCACCATTATGTTTTCCGAGCTTTAAGGAATCTTTTACGGAAGGGAAGCCGTAATACTGATCACCTTGCTGGGTTTCGAGCGTGAAGGCCGGGAAGTGATTCTCCTCGCTGTAGCGCCCATCGGCATGAAACCAGGCAAAAACTTTGCGTAAAGGTTTCACTGGCAACTCCGGAAGGATTTTTGTCACCCAGGTTCCGGCGGTCACTGCCAGTTTTTTGCCCTGATAAACGCCATCGATTGTGGAGACCTCAACGCCGCCATCAACCCAACGGATATCGTCGACCGGGCAGTTGAACAGCTGCGCGCAACCCGCTTCGCGCGCAAGGCGTATGTAGGCGCTGATGGCTATTTCGCTTTGCAGATAACCAGAGTCAGGTTCGAAAACGCCGCAATAGCCGTCTGGCAAAGTAAACAGTGGCCATTTTTCGCGGATTTCAGCCGCGCTGAGAGACTGTGTGTTCAGGTTGTAGGTTTCTGCACTAGCTTTCACATTGCCGATGAATTCGGAATCTTCAGGACCTATATTCAACACGCCGCTGCGGTGAAATACTTTATCACCGCTTAGCTCTGCCAACTCATTCCAGAGCATTTGTGCTCTCAGCAGCATTGGAACGTACCGGGCACCTTCACCATACGCGTGTCGGATAAGCCGCGTTTCGCCGTGATGGCTGCCTGCCTGATGAGGAGGTATTGCGCTGTCTATCATCAGTACTTTCAGCCCGGCACGCGTGGCGTAATAGCCCGCAGCCGACCCGACTGAACCGCTGCCAACGATGATGAGATCATAATCCATAACCAAATGCTCCACTGTCGAAATTTTTTAACATATTCACTACGGGCATGATAGTGAGTTTACGGCTGGGAAGGCAAGGGAGCGGAGGCAAAGAAAAAGGCACCAGGATGAAATCGCTGGTGCCTCAGACTGGCAGGTATAGCTTAGTGTTTTCGGTGATCACTGTATTCGTACTCGTTAGATTCTATCTTTTCGATACCGGCTTCGAGAATGTTGATCAGCTGCCTGGCAACGTCGGTAGTTAACCATAAAGTTCTGTCTACCTGAGCATCCTCGGGTGTCTGGTCTTTTGAAGACAGGTAATGAAGACGTATCATCATGGCGTCATAAGAGTCGACGGTACTGATATCCCAACCAACAAGCGGGTGTGTCTGAATAACTTCATCATTTCTGTCCATATAGACCCCTTATATTGTAGTGACTGACGTGAGTGACTATCTGAGGATCAATGCGGCTCATTATCAGGTGAGCTATTTCAGTATAAACAGTTAATGCAATTTATGGAGAGGTTTAAGGGGTTTTAATTGTAAATAATTTGTATTGATTATCCGGGAGTCAGAATAATCTGGAGTTTAACCAAAATTACTTTTTAATTTGGGTAATTTTTATACGAGCGAAAAGAATGAAAAAACCGGACTGCGACGCCCGGTGAAATACGCAAATAGCCTTACGGCGGGTTTTAATAAACCTGATTATTATTAATAAGGTATTGAATCTGAGCACGTTCTGAGAAAATTCATGCAGTTACTCATCATTCTGATTTGAAAACCAGTCATCTGCACTTTCCCAGGTTTCCTGGAGAATTTCTTCGATAAGATCACGATCTGTTTTGGCTCCACCCAGCACGGACAAGCTATTTGCGCCGGCGTAGCGAACCTGAATTTTATTTTCGCGATCAGAAAACTGTTTGTTAATTCTTTTACTCAATTCACCCGATAAGGCGTCTAAGGCACCCGCAGGCAGAGGCTTGGTTTTATCGATTGTGACTTCAACACGCATAGGACCTCCTGAATAGATTTGACTGTATATTTATACAGTCAAATCACGAGCGGTGCAATACAGAGTTGAAGAGAATCGTATTTTAGTACGAAGTCACTTTCCAGTTGAGCGTCTGCCCTGCAAGGAATGGCACAACGCATTCATCGCCCAGCGCAATTTCTTCTGGCTGAGTGACTGGCGTACGCGTCAGTTCAATGAAGTCTTCATTGAGCGGCAAGCCGTAGAAGCGCGGGCCATTGAGGGAACAGAAAGCTTCAAAATGTTGAAGTGCATCCATTTCTTCGAAAACGGTCGCGTAAGCGGAAAGTGCCAGTGGTGCGTTGAAGCAGCCTGCGCAGCCGCAGCTCGATTCTTTGCGGCCTTTGGTATGTGGCGCAGAATCAGTGCCCAGGAAGAAACGATCAGCGCCGCTGGCAATAACGTCACGCAGGGCTTGCTGATGAACATTACGTTTCAGGATTGGCAGGCAGAACAGGTGAGGACGTACGCCACCGACCAGCATGTGGTTACGGTTAAACATCAGGTGCTGAGGTGTAATGGTCGCGCCGAGGTACTGATTGCCGGACAGAACGTATTGCGCCGCTTCTTTGGTCGTGATGTGTTCGAACACGATTTTCAGTTCAGGAAACTGGCGGCGTACCGGATCCATCACTTCATCAATAAAGCGCGCTTCACGGTCAAAAATGTCCACATCGCTGTGAGTAACTTCACCGTGGATAAGCAAAGGCATGCCAATTTTTTGCATGCGCTCCAGCACCGGATAGATTGCCTTAACATTGGAGACACCGTGCTGAGAGTTGGTTGTTGCATTGGCAGGATAGAGTTTTGCGGCAGTGAATACACCTTGCTCGAAACCCTGAGAGATCTCATCAGGATCCAGAGAATCCGTCAGGTAGCAGGTCAGCAATGGGGTGAAGTTATGTTCTTTCGGCAGTGCAACCATAATCCGTTCGCGGTAGGCAATTGCCGCTGCGACGGTCGTCACCGGAGGCGTCAGGTTGGGCATGACAATCGCGCGGCCAAAGACTTCACTGGTGAAAGGCAGCACGGTGCTGAGCATTTCATCGTCACGAAGGTGAATATGCCAGTCATCTGGGCGGCGGATTTTCAAAACTTGCGGTGTGGCGGTCATCAGGCAAAACTCCGGCATTGAGAGACAAGATGTTGGGAATCAGGTGCGGTAATGGGAGCATTAACGGCGGGGAACAAGAATAAGCGTAAAACCGTTGTGTTGCATCTGTTAAATAAAGTTCGTATTGAAATCAATGTATCGAAAGGTTCATAGTGAACGCAGATTTTAGTCAAAGTGCTTCCAGACACTGGGGAAGCAAGACAAAAAACGACAGGAGAACCAGTATGGAAATCAGAGTTGTTGCCACAATTGTTGCTAAACCAGAGTTTAAAAAACAGGTAACAGAGGCTTTGCTTGACGTTATTGAACCCAGCCGTCAGGAGGTTGGGTGTCTGCAGTATGAACTGCACGGAGATCTTGATAAGGAAGGGACGTTCGTGTTTTACGAGCGCTGGGCTTCTGAAGATGCACTGAAGCAGCACAACAAAACAGAGCATTTTCAGCATTTCGCCAAAAGTCTCGAAGGTAAACTGGAAGAACTGACTATTCGCCGTCTGAAAACCCTGGCCTGAAAACGTCTCAATCAATCAGTCAGTCAGTCATTATTGTTTAATAATAAAAAACCCGCCGGGGCGGGTTTTTTTAGAGCATTTTCAACGCATCACTCAGAAGGCATTTCAGGTTTGGTTGCTGGTGCCGTTGCAGTGCTTACTGCTGCATGGCCGCCTGCAGAACCTTTACCTTCGAAGCCGAATTCAGGACGAACCCAGTCGCTGTGACGGGCAGGTTCCTGAACGTACTGAGGGGCTGGCGCTTTGGTCATCGGTGCAGTGGCATGATGTTTAAAGCGTGGTTCAGCAACGACAGCTTGAGAGACAACAGTTTCAACATGAGCAGGGGCTTTCACCTCTGGCGTTGTTTCTGCGGCGTGCTGTACCGGAGCAACAGGCTCGGCGTTAACTTCAGGTTCTGCGGCTACCGGAGCCTGAACTTCAGGTTCAGCAACAACAGGCACTGGTTCAACAACAACCGGTTCGTGAGCTTGTGGTGCAACTTCTACGCGCGGTGTCTCTTCAACTGGCTCTGCAGTTTCAGGTTCAACCAGAACAGGTTCTTCGGCAACAGGTTGTGCAATTTCAGGCACAACACTTTCTTCCGCTGGTGCTTCCGGCTGTACTGCTTCAGTAACCGGAAGTGCTTCAACCGCAAGAGTTTGCTCAACCGGCGCGGCTTCAACTTCAGTTGTTTCATTCAGAACCGGCGTATTGGCCTGAGCGGTTTCAACCTGTTGTGTCAGCACTTCTGGCGCTTCAGTTTCTGCAAACTGTTGTTCAGATGACTGCGCAACCGGGTAAGTGATCCAGACCTTACCTGACGCCATTTCCGGAGAAACAAACGCACCGGTCAGAGGCATTGGCGACTGAGTCGGGTAACGCTCATCACGGTAACGGCGACGACGCTGACCGCTTACACGCAGGTGGCGCGGAGAACGACGTGAGCGACGTGGCATACCGTTTTCACGGTTGTTGTCATTCAGGTTTTCTTCGCCTTCAGTTGTATTAACTGTTTCCGCTTCAGAAGGTGCCTGTTCAGTAAATACCGGAGCCGCAGGGCGTGTACCGGTAATCAGTAACTGTGCAGCAGCTTCTGCTTCGTGATCAACTTCTTCTGATTCGAAGCGAACTTTCTGCGTTAACTGGCGACGCTGACGGCGCTGAGCTGGCTGACGATCTTCTTGTTCCGTTTCATCACTGACCGGCGCGGCGATTTGCTCTACAACAACAGCATCCTGAATTTTTTCTTCAGTCTGTGTTTTGCGCTTATCTTCAGAACGGCGACGCGAACGCTCACGACGAGGTTGTTGCTGCTGCTCTTCACGCGGTGCAGTTTCAACGTCTTCGTTGCGGCTTTCGCTAACTACAGGCTCCTGGTTACGACGGTTGCGGCGTTGATCATCACGCTGCTCGCGATTATTTTCGCGGTTGTCACGGCTTTCGCCACGATTATCACGATTATTCTCACGACCCTCACCACGGTTGCCGCGGTCATTGCGTTCGCCACGTTCACCGTTGCGATCACGACGTCCGCCCTGACGACGCTGGTTACGGCGTTCGTTGTTGCGACGATTTTCTGTATCAGCGGCTTCAGCTTCTTTCGGCGCTTCAACAGGTTTAACTTCCTGCTGTGGCTGCGCTGCGAACAAGCTTTTCAGCCCGCTCAGCAGACGGCTGACAAAGCCGGATTTCTCAGCTGCTGGTGCGGCTGGCGCATTAACCGTTGTGGTACGGGTTTTAACCGGTTCTTCAACAGCTGTTTCCTGCTCAAAGCTGGACGGGGGCGCTTCACTTTGCAGGGCAAACGCAGCCAGTGCCGGTTGCTCAGGGCGACGACGCTCAGTCGGCAACTCTTCAGAAGGTTGCAGCATTTCTGCTTCGTGAATTTGTGGCAACAGATAGCTCAGTGCAGAGATTTCTTCGCCTTTGCGTACGCGCAGAACATGGTAGTGCGGGGTTTGCATCTGATCGTTTGGAACGATCACCGCACGAACACCGCCCTGACGTTTTTCGATGGCATTCACCGATTCACGTTTCTCGTTCAGCAGGTAAGAAGCGATAGGAACCGGAACGATCGCATGAACTTCTTTGGTATTTTCTTTCAGCGCTTCTTCTTCAATCAGACGCAGAATCGACAGCGACAGGGACTCGTTATCACGAACGGTACCTGTACCTGCGCAACGTGGGCAGATGTGGTGTGTTGATTCACCCAGTGACGGGCTGAGGCGCTGACGGGACATTTCCAGCAAACCAAAGCGGGAAATGCGACCAATTTGAATTCGCGCGCGATCCTGACGAACGGCATCACGCAGACGGTTTTCCACTTCGCGCTGGTGGCGAACTGGCGTCATATCGATGAAGTCGATAACAATCAAACCACCGAGGTCACGCAGACGTAACTGACGGGCAATTTCATCGGCGGCTTCAAGGTTGGTATTGAATGCGGTTTCTTCGATATCGCCGCCGCGGGTTGCACGTGCGGAGTTGATGTCGATAGCCGTCAAGGCTTCTGTGCTGTCGATAACAATCGAACCGCCGGAAGGCAGGCGCACTTCACGCTGGAAAGCAGATTCAATCTGGGATTCAATCTGATAATGGCTGAACAGCGGGATCTCACCAACGTAAGGTTTGATTTTGCTGCTGAAATCAGGACGGCCAAGTGCAGCAATGTGCTCTTTTGCCAGATCGAGAATTTTAGGGTTATCGATGAGGATTTCACCGATGTCCGGGCGCAGGTAATCACGGAATGCACGGACGATAACATTACTTTCCTGATGGATCAGGAAAGGAGCAGGGCGGCCTTCAGCGGCTTTCTTGATGGCATCCCAGTGCTTGAGGCGGAAAGTCAGGTCCCACTGCAGAGCTTCAGCAGATTTGCCAACGCCTGCGGTACGAACAATCAGACCCATGCCATCAGGTAATTGCAGTGAAGACAGGGCTTCTTTCAATTCTGTACGGTCGTCGCCTTCAATACGGCGGGAAATTCCCCCAGCACGTGGATTGTTTGGCATCAGTACCAGGTAACTACCGGCCAGGCTGATAAACGTCGTCAGCGCTGCGCCTTTATTTCCACGCTCTTCTTTATCAACCTGAACGATCACTTCCTGGCCTTCGCGCAAAACATCTTTGATGTTCGGGCGGCCATGAGAGGAATAGTTACTTGGGAAATATTCGCGGGAAATTTCTTTCAGAGGGAGGAAACCATGCCTTTCCGCACCGTAATCTACGAATGCCGCTTCCAGACTTGGTTCAATGCGGGTGATTTTACCTTTGTAAATGTTCGCTTTTTTCTGCTCATGGCCCGGACTTTCAATATCCAAATCATACAGTCGCTGTCCATCTACCAAGGCAACGCGCAACTCTTCTTGCTGAGTCGCGTTGATCAACATTCTTTTCATCTTAACTTACTCATTATTATTCCATTATTGACAGAGCTGCGGGCAAAATGACCTCATGACCGGATAAACCGTTGGCCCCGAGTCTTCTCGCAAATCGTCAACCTCACGGCTGTCGCTTGCATAGGGGCGCATTATTTCGGTAAGTCTGCTTTTGCTGTATTAAAGACACCAGCGTTATGAAAGCAGCACTTTTATTAGGGGAATAGCTTCTGAATTTACGTTAACAGATCTCATTCCGTTCGCCGGCCAAGCTGCAACCCGCAGCCCGCTAATTGCTTGATTTCACATTACGTCTTACGCCATTGCTGCGTTTTTGTGCGATCAGGCAAATCTATAATTCCTGCGTTTTCCCTAACTTAAGAGAAACAACGCCGAAAGTGACTTCATTATTCCATTGCAGGCACTCTGATAGCAAGGTGACTTTTCCCATGCGGGTAAGATATTTACCTCAATGAGATATGTGCCGCATTGTCTTAACATTTGTATTCTTAAAAAACGGGTGAAGCAGGCAGGTTTTCCTCGGCGGTTACTGGTAAAGTAAGAGTTAAGCACATAAAAATCAGTGGCGCGAACCGTGCCGGATATTTAGAATCGCGAGCCATGAAAACTGAGAACCCAACTGTACAATTAATCCCCATTTCTGAAGATGAAGCCGGTCAGCGCATCGACAACTTCTTACTCAAAATCCTGAAAGGCGTGCCGAAAAGCATGATCTATCGCATCGTGCGTAAGGGCGAAGTCCGGGTTAATAAGAAAAGAATTAAGCCAGAATATAAATTATTAGCTGGCGACGAAGTGCGTGTGCCACCTGTTCGCGTAGCCGAAAGGGATGAAGCGCCAGTTTCTGCCAAACTGGATAAAGTTGCCGCACTAACCGACTGCATATTGTATGAAGATGATTACTTATTAATTCTGAATAAGCCGTCTGGTACCGCTGTTCACGGTGGCAGCGGCCTGAGCTTTGGTGTTATCGAAGGATTACGCGCACTTCGCCCTGAAGCGCGTTTTCTGGAATTAGTCCATCGTCTGGACCGTGATACCTCAGGCGTATTGCTTGTTGCGAAGAAACGTTCAGCATTGCGTTCCCTGCACGAACAACTGCGCGTGAAAAGCATGCAGAAGGATTATCTGGCGCTGGTGCGCGGTGAATGGCCGTCACATTGTAAAGTCGTGCAGGCCCCCTTGCTGAAAAACATTTTGCAAAGCGGCGAGCGCGTTGTGCGTGTTAATGCAGAAGGTAAACCCTCTGAAACGCGATTCAAAATTGAAGAGCGTTATGAATTCGCGACACTGGTAAAAGCCAGCCCGGTAACCGGCAGAACGCACCAGATTCGTGTTCACGCCCTGCATGCAGGTCATCCGATCGCTTTTGATGACCGCTATGGCGAGCGTGATTTTGACGCAAAACTGGCAGGCACGGGATTGAATCGTTTATTCCTACACGCTGCGGCTTTGCGATTTGAACATCCGAACACCGGTGAAACACTGCGTATTGAAGCGCCTATGGATGCCAAACTGCGTAATTGCCTGAAAATTTTACGCGGCAAAACGACCGCCCGTTAAAAAAATCAGCCTGTAAAGAGGCGCACGGGTTGCGCCTTTTTTTATGCCTCTCAGTTAACGGTTTTCAAGTAACGGATTGATGCCGTGTCTTCGCAGTAAGGAGAGCAGGGCGATCAATGGCAATCCGATTAACGTATTTGGGTCGCGCCCCGTCAGACTGTCAAAGAGCGTGATCCCCAATCCTTCGCATTTAAAACTGCCCGCACAGTCGTAGGGCTTTTCACGATGCAAATATCCGGTAATTTCTTCATCGGTTAAAGAACGGAAGGTGACGTCAAACGTTTCACATAACGTCTGCGCTGATTTTGTATCGCTGTCATAAACACTCAGGCCCGTATAAAAGGTGACGGTTTTGCCACTGGCTGCCTGCAACTGTTTGAAGGCATTATCAAATGTGTACGGTTTACCCGTGATATTTCCATTAATCACGCAAACCTGATCGGAGCCAATAATCAGATGATGCGGATGGGCAGTGGCCAGCGCAGTGGCTTTCGATTGTGCCAGGCGTTTCACCAGTTCAGCCGGGTTCTCACCGGGAGCTGGAGTTTCATCAATATTGGGTGACGCACAGGTAAACGTCAGGCCGGTTTTCTCCAGCAACGCTCTGCGGTAGACCGAGGTCGAGGCTAAAAGTAATTTTGGTAAAGACATAATCATAATTTTTTTTCACAAAGCGTAGCGTTATTGAATCGCACATTTTAAACTGTCGGCCGCTGTGGAAGCGAATATTGGTGAAAGGTGCGGTTTTGAGGCCTTTTTCTTTGACTCTCTGTCGTTACAAAGTTAATATGCGCGCCCTATGCAAAAAGTAAAATTACCCCTGACCCTTGATGCGGTCCGCACTGCCCAGAAGCGTTTAGACTATACAGGTGTCTATACTGCAGATCAGGTTACGCGCGTTGCCCAATCAGTGGTCAGTGTGGATTCTGATATACAAACCTCATTGTCGTTTAATATCGACAATCAGCGTCTGGCGGTGATTACCGGCCACTCTGATGTTGCTGTAACTCTGGAATGCCAGAGATGCGGTAAGACGTTTGAACATCAGGTTCACACAACATATTGTTTTAGTCCTGTCCAAAATGATGAGCAGGCTGAGGCATTACCGGAAGCGTACGAGCCGATCGAAGTCGATGATTTTGGCGAAGTTGATTTGCTGGCAATGATTGAAGACGAAATTATTCTTTCTCTGCCTGTCGTTCCGGTACATGAATCTGAACACTGTGAAGTGTCCGACGCGGACATGGTGTTTGGTAAACTGCCTGCAGAGGCGGAGAAACCAAATCCATTTGCCGTATTAGCGAGTTTAAAGAAAAGTACTTAAGGAGTAAGGTCCATGGCCGTACAACAGAATAAACCAACCCGTTCTAAACGTGGCATGCGTCGTTCACATGACGCTCTGACCACTTCCACTCTGTCTGTGGACAAGACTTCTGGTGAAACTCACCTGCGTCACCACATCACTGCCGACGGTTTCTACCGCGGTCGCAAGGTAATCGGCTGATATTTGCCTGCAACTTATTCACGTGATAAGTGCTGGCAAGGCGATACCTTGACTCGTCTAACCCTCGCGTTAGATGTAATGGGCGGGGATTTCGGTCCTTCCGTCACAGTGCCTGCTTCATTGCAGGCACTGATTTCTAATTCTGAATTAGACCTTCTTCTGGTCGGTGATCCCGACGCAATCACACCTTTCTTAGTCAAAGCCGATCCTTCTTTAACAGAACGAATTCGGATAATTCCTGCTGAATCAGTGATAGCCAGCGATATGCGCGCATCGCAAGCTATACGTGCCAGTAAAGGAAGCTCAATGCGTGTGGCGTTGGAACTGATCAAGAGTGGTGACGCGCAGGCGTGCGTCAGTGCCGGGAATACCGGAGCGCTGATGGGATTAGCCAAACTGGTTGTAAAGCCTCTGGATGGCATTGAGCGCCCGGCGCTGATGAGCGTATTGCCCAATCAGCAGCGCAGTAAAACCGTGGTACTTGATCTGGGGGCCAACGTTGAGTGCGACAGCACAATGCTGGTCCAGTTTGCCGTTATGGGTGCAGTGATGGCCGAACAGGTGGTAGGTATTAATAACCCCCGTGTTGCCTTGCTGAATATCGGTGAAGAGGAAAGTAAAGGGCTGGATAACATCCGTGAAGCCGCTGCCATTTTAAAAAATACCGCACTAATCAACTATATCGGCTATCTTGAAGGCAATGACCTTCTGACCGGTAAGACAGATGTGATGGTGTGTGACGGCTTCGTCGGGAATGTTACGCTCAAGACCATGGAAGGTGTAATAAGGATGTTTTTGTCACTGTTAAAATCCTCCGGTGAGGGTGGCAAGAAGGCCTGGTGGTTGAAATGGTTGGGACGGATAGTTCAGAAGAAGTTGCTAAAGCGTTTTAGCCACCTCAACCCCGACCAGTATAATGGCGCATGTTTGTTAGGATTACGGGGCATCGTTATTAAAAGCCACGGCGGAGCAAACCAGCGTGCGTTTGCTGTTGCTATCGAACAGGCTGTGCAGGCGGTGCAGCGGCAGGTCCCTCAGCGGATTGCCGCGCGCCTTGAAGCTGTATTACCCAAGAGTGACTGATCGTACATGTATACAAAAATTCTCGGTACGGGGAGCTATTTGCCCGTGCAAGTTCGGACTAATGCCGACTTAGAAAAAATGGTGGATACCTCCGACGAGTGGATTGTCACCCGCACAGGTATTCGTGAACGTCGTATCGCTGCACCGGATGAGACTGTGGCCACAATGGGCCTGCACGCAGCAGAGAAAGCACTTGAAATGGCCGGCGTTAGCGCAAGCGACGTGGGTCTGATCATTGTTGCAACAACCTCATCTTCACATGCATTCCCGAGTTCAGCCTGCCAGGTGCAGAATATGCTGGGCATCAAGGATTCTGCAGCTTTCGATTTGGCCGCCGCTTGTGCAGGTTTCACCTACGCACTAAGCGTTGCCGATCAATACATTAAAAACGGTGCCGTGAAATATGCGCTGGTGATCGGCTCTGACGTGTTGTCCCGTAAACTCGATCCTGAAGATCGCGGTACGGTGATCCTCTTTGGCGATGGTGCTGGCGCCGTACTGCTGGGGGCATCCGAAGAGCAGGGCATTATTTCCACGCACATGCATGCAGATGGTCATTACGGCAACCTGCTGACGCTGGCTTACCCAAGTCAGTCTGAGCCGGAAAAACCTGCTTATGTCACCATGGCCGGTAATGAAGTCTTCAAAGTGGCTGTGACTGAACTGGCGCACATTGTGGATGAAACCCTGACGGCAAATAATCTTGACCGTACTGCACTTGACTGGCTGGTTCCGCATCAGGCGAATCTGCGTATTATCAGTGCGACAGCAAAAAAGCTGGGTATGGGAATGGACAAAGTCGTGGTTACGCTCGATCGTCATGGCAATACTTCTGCGGCTTCTGTGCCAGCAGCATTTGACGAAGCTGTGCGTGACGGCAGAATTCAGCGCGGGCAGTTAGTGCTGCTCGAAGCATTTGGCGGTGGCTTTACCTGGGGCTCGGCGCTGGTACGTTTCTGATTTAACAGGAAGATAAAAATGACAAAAATTGCAGTTGTTTTCCCTGGTCAGGGTTCCCAGACGCTCGGTATGCTGGCTGATTTAGCGTCAGCACACCCGATTGTTGAAGAAACATTTGCCGAAGCTTCTTCGGTGCTGGGGTATGATTTATGGCAGTTGGTGCAGCAGGGGCCAGCTGAAGAATTGAATAAAACCTGGCAGACACAGCCTGCCTTGCTGGCAGCATCCGTCGCTATCTGGCGTGTCTGGCAGCAGCAGAACGGCACTCAGCCTGTTCTGATGGCCGGCCACAGCCTGGGCGAATACTCAGCGCTTGTTTGCGCGGGTGTGCTGGATTTCAAACAGGCTATTTCCCTGGTTGAGCTGCGTGGCAAACTGATGCAGGAAGCCGTGCCTGCGGGTACCGGCGCAATGTACGCCATTATCGGTCTGGACAACGATGCAATCGCTAAAGCGTGTGAAGAATCTGCGCAAGGCCAGGTTGTTTCGCCGGTAAACTTTAACTCACCGGGTCAGGTCGTTATTGCCGGTAACAAAGAAGCCGTTGAGCGTGCCGGTGCTGCTTGTAAAGCCGCAGGCGCAAAACGTGCTCTGCCGCTGCCTGTCAGCGTGCCTTCACACTGCGCATTAATGAAGCCTGCTGCTGATAAACTCGCCGTTGCGCTGGAAAATGTTACTTTCAATGCGCCACAATATTCCGTTGTGAACAACGTAGACGTGAAAGTTGAAACGTCTCCGGAAGCGATCAGCAGTGCGCTGGTTCGTCAGTTATACAGCCCGGTTCGCTGGACTGAATCTGTCGAATTTATGGCAGCACAAGGCGTTGAACAGTTATTAGAAGTGGGGCCGGGTAAAGTTCTGACCGGTCTGACTAAACGTATTGTAGACACCCTGACGGCCGCCGCGGTAAACGACACGGCAAGCCTGACAGCGGCGCTTGAGCAGTAATTAAGAGGATGAGTATGAGCTTCGAAGGCAAAATTGCACTGGTAACGGGTGCGAGCCGTGGCATTGGTCGCGCAATCGCTGAAAAGCTGGTTGCTGGCGGCGCAAAAGTGATCGGCACCGCGACCAGCGAAAAAGGCGCTGAAGCAATCGGCGAATATTTAGGCGAAAACGGCAAAGGTATTATGCTCAATGTGGTTGATTCTGCATCTATTGAGCAAGTATTGGCGACGATTCGAGCTGAATTTGGCGAAATTGATATTTTAGTTAATAATGCCGGCATTACCCGTGATAACCTTCTCATGCGAATGAAGGATGATGAGTGGCAGGATATTCTGGACACGAATCTGACTTCAGTGTTTCGGCTGTCAAAAGCTGTCATGCGGGCTATGATGAAGAAACGGTGTGGACGGATTATTACAATTGGTTCCGTTGTTGGCACCATGGGTAACGCAGGGCAGGCGAACTACGCGGCGGCTAAAGCTGGCTTGATTGGTTTTAGTAAGTCTTTGGCACGTGAAGTCGCTTCACGTGGCATTACTGTCAACGTCGTCGCTCCCGGCTTTATTGAGACGGATATGACAAGGGCGTTGACAGATGATCAACGCGCAGGCATTTTGTCATCAGTTCCAGCCAACCGGTTGGGCGATGCCAAAGAAATTGCCAGCGCCGTTGCTTTTTTAGCCTCTGACGAGGCCAGCTACATCACGGGTGAAACATTACATGTCAATGGCGGCATGTACATGATTTAAAAATTACGAAATTATTTGCGTTTTTTGCGGTAAAAACCGCAAAATAGAGCAAATTCGTGGTTTGACCAGCCTGGGTTTAGTTGCATCTTTTTCAACATTTTATACACTACGAAAACCATCGCGAAAGCGAGTTTTGATAGGAAATTTAAGAGTATGAGCACTATCGAAGAACGCGTTAAGAAAATCATCGTTGAACAGCTGGGTGTTAAACAGGAAGAAGTAGTGAATGCTGCATCTTTCGTAGACGACCTTGGCGCTGATTCTCTCGACACCGTTGAGCTGGTTATGGCTCTGGAAGAAGAGTTTGATACCGAGATCCCTGACGAAGAAGCTGAAAAAATCACTACTGTTCAGGCAGCTATTGATTTTATCAACGCTAGCCAACAGTAAGCGTACATGCTTTAAGTTTAGATAGTTAGGCGGTCATTCGACCGCCTAAGTTTTTTATATCCCACGGTATAACTACTTTTTCCCTCCCTGGAGGACACACGTGTCTAAGCGTCGAGTTGTAGTGACTGGACTGGGCATGCTGTCTCCTGTCGGCAATACTGTAGAGTCCACTTGGAACGCTCTCCTTGCCGGTCAGAGTGGCATTAGCCTAATCGACCATTTTGATACTAGTGCCTATGCAACGCGTTTTGCTGGCTTAGTTAAAGATTTTAACTGTGAAGACTTCATCTCCCGCAAAGATGCACGCAAGATGGACGCCTTTATACAGTATGGTATTACTGCCGGTATTCAGGCGATGCAAGACTCCGGGCTTGAAGTAAATGCTGAGAATGCAACGCGTATTGGTGCGGCGATTGGTTCTGGTATTGGCGGTCTTGGTCTGATTGAAGAAAACCATTCCTCATTGGTTAACGGCGGACCTCGTAAAATTAGTCCTTTCTTCGTTCCCTCAACCATCGTTAACATGATTGCCGGTCATCTGAGCATTATGTTTGGGTTGCGTGGGCCGAGTATTTCTATTGCTACAGCCTGTACTTCAGGGGTGCACAATATTGGACATGCAGCACGTATCATTGCTTATAACGATGCAGATGTGATGCTGGCTGGCGGCGCAGAGAAAGCCAGTACGCCTCTGGGTGTCGGTGGCTTCGGTGCTGCACGCGCGTTATCCACACGTAACGATAATCCTCAGGCGGCAAGCCGTCCGTGGGATAAAGATCGTGATGGTTTCGTCCTCGGCGATGGCGCAGGTATTATGGTGCTGGAAGAGTACGAACACGCCCGCAAACGCGGTGCAAAAATTTATGCTGAGATTGTTGGTTTCGGCATGAGCAGCGATGCATTCCATATGACTTCACCGCCGGAAGATGGCGCGGGTGCAGCGCTGGCTATGGAAAATGCACTTCGCGATGCGGGTATTTCTGCTTCAGAAATTGGTTATATCAACGCGCACGGAACATCTACCGCTGCTGGCGATAAAGCTGAAGCGCAGGCAGTTAAGTCTGTCTTTGGCGCTGATGCGAAGAAAGTGCTGGTCAGCTCGACCAAATCCATGACCGGACATTTACTGGGCGCGGCTGGCGCAGTGGAATCTATCTTTACTTTGCTTGCTTTACGCGATCAGGCCGTTCCACCGACCATCAATCTGGATAATCCGGATGAAGGTTGCGATCTGGACTTTGTGGCGCATGAAGCGCGTCAGGTAAAAGCGCTGAATTACTCACTGTGCAATTCGTTCGGGTTTGGCGGCACCAACGGTTCGCTGGTATTCCGCAAGATCTGAATCCGGTAAAAACCTGTCCGTCTGAAAAAGGCCCGTTATTGGGCCTTTTTGCTGTCTGTATAAAAGGTCCGGTTTGTGCCAAACGGCAGTTCAACAAAGTGCGTGTTCCAGCCCTCTGCCTGGCCCGGTACGATAAAGTAGGAATGCTCCACTTGATGCAGCTGGGCCGCTCGCGCAGGCTCTTCTGTCAGAGAATATTAACGCCCGGAGGAAGTAACCATGTGGATTAACGGTGTGGCGCAAGCTGCATTGCCGGCAGGAGATCGTTCGGTGCAATTTGGCGATGGCTGTTTTACGACGGCCAGAGTGATGAACGGCGAAATCCAGTTTCTGGATGCCCATCTGCAGCGTTTGCAGCGTGCGGTTGCCGTATTACGAATTGAGGGCGTGGACTGGCAGGCGCTGGAGCGCGAAATTGTTGGGGCCGCGCAGTCTGAGCAAGAAGGGGTAGTGAAAGCCATTTTGACGCGCGGGCAGGGCGGGCGTGGTTACAGCACTGCCGGATGCAGCGGCCCGACCCGTATTGTGTCGGTATCGGCTTATCCGGCGCAGTATCACAAATGGCGCGAGCGCGGCGTGAAACTTGCGTTAAACCCGGTGATGCTGAGCAAAAATCCCCTGCTGGCAGGAATTAAACATCTCAACCGTCTTGAGCAGATCATGATCCGCATGCATCTTGACCAGACTGACGCCAATGAGGCGCTGGTGGTTGACACCTCAGGTTGCCTGGTGGAATGCTGTGCGGCCAATTTATTCTGGCGCAAAGGAAATCAGGTCTTTACGCCGGATTTATCGCAGTCTGGCGTCGACGGGATTATGCGTCAGCATCTTATCCGCGTAATTGAATCAGCCTCTCCCTGGGTTTTACATCAGGTCTGTGAAACGCCCGAAACGCTATCGGATGCTGACGAAATCCTGATTTGTAATGCACTGATGCCCATTTTACCGGTGACAGAAGCCTGTGACCGTCATTATACCGGGCGGCACTTGTACAATTTCCTGCACCAGAGCTTTTAAAAAGTGAATAAACAATGACGAACAAAAAAACGAAATTTTTCGCCCTGATTGTCCTGATCCTGCTTGGGCTGGCGGCGTTGAGTTACCATAAAGTGAAGCAGTTCGCCGACCGCCCGATCAACGTCAGCAGTGAAACCATTTTCACCTTGCCAGCCGGTACGGGACGTGTGGCACTGGAAACTCTGCTCATTGATAAAAAACTGATTAAATCAAGTCACTGGTTCCCGTGGTTATTACGTCTTGAGCCTGAACTGAGCGAGTTCAAAGCGGGGACGTATCGTCTCGAGAAGGGAATGACCGTTCGTCAGATGCTGGAATTACTGAAAAGTGGCAAAGAAGCGCAGTTCAGCATCCGCTTTGTAGAAGGTTTCAAACTGAGTGACTGGATGAAAGTGCTGGAGAAGTCGGAATATCTGAAGCATGAGCTGAACGGCAAGAGTGGCGAAGAGATTGCGGCGGCATTAGGCATTACCGACACTAAAAATGCTGAAGGCTGGCTCTATCCCGATACTTATCATTACACCGCCGGGATGACCGACATTTCGCTGCTCAAACGTGCGCATGTGCGGATGGAAAAAACCGTTGCCGACATCTGGAAAGGGCGCGCGGACTCACTGCCGTATAAAACGCCCGCCGATATGGTGACGATGGCGTCGATTATCGAAAAAGAAACCGCTGTAAAAGATGAACGCCCGGAAGTGGCTTCTGTCTTTATTAACCGTCTTCGTATCGGCATGCGTCTGCAAACTGATCCGACGGTCATCTTCGGTATGGGCGAAAAATACACCGGTAATATCACCAAAAAAGATTTGGAAACGCCGACGCCTTACAATACTTACGTCATTACCGGTTTGCCGCCATCGCCAATCGCCATGCCGAGCGAAGCTTCGCTCCAGGCTGCGGCACATCCTGCAAAAACCCCTTATCTTTATTTTGTCGCTGACGGCAAAGGCGGGCATACTTTCAGCACTAACCTTGAGAACCATAACAAGGCGGTTCGTGTGTATATAGAGGCTCTTAAGAATAAGAATGAAAAGTAACTTCATTGTGATTGAAGGCCTTGAAGGGGCGGGAAAAACCACCGCTCATAACGTGGTGGTGGATGCATTGCGCCAGCACGGTGTGGAAGAAATTGTGTTTACCCGCGAGCCTGGCGGTACACCGCTGGCGGAGAAATTGCGCGATTTATTCAAGCGCGGCGTCGGGGGTGAAAAGCCGACAGTGAAAGCTGAAGTGCTGATGCTTTATGCCGCACGCGTCCAGCTGGTTGAAACGGTAATCTTGCCTGCTCTGGCGCGTGGTGCCTGGGTTGTCGGCGATCGGCATGATCTTTCGTCGCAAGCCTACCAGGGCGGCGGACGCGGTATTGATGCAAAACTGATGAGTTCATTACGCGACACCGTGCTGGGTGATTTCCGTCCTGATCTCACGCTTTATCTCGATCTGCCACCGGCTATTGGCCTGCAACGCGCCCGAGCGCGCGGTGAGCTGGATCGTATCGAACAGGAAGCGCTGCCATTTTTTGAGCGTACGCGTGCGCGTTACCTTGAACTTGCCGCCGCCGACAGACGCATCAAAACCATTGATGCGTCGCAGACCATTGAACAGGTTAAAGCTTCCATCGAACTGACGCTGAAAAACTGGTTCGACGAACAGGCAGCAAAAGGCCTGATGTCATGAGCTGGTATCCGTGGCTCAGCGGCCCTTACCGCCAGTTAATCGGGCAATATCAGACCGGGCGTGGTCATCATTCTCTGCTGATGCACGTTGCGGCGGGAATGGGCGATGACGCACTGGTCTATGGTCTGAGCCGCTGGTTGCTTTGCCAGCATAAAGAGGGGGAAAAGAGTTGCGGTAAATGCCACAGCTGCCAGCTGATGATCGCCGGAAACCATCCTGACTGGCATACCTTGCTGCCTGAAAAAGGCAAAAATTCGCTGGGCATCGACCCGGTTCGTCAGCTCATTGAAACGCTCTACAATTACTCGCAGCAGGGTGGTGCGAAAGTTGTGTGGATCCCGCAGATGGAATTGCTGACGGAAGCCGCGGCCAACGCCTTGCTCAAAACGCTGGAAGAGCCGCCTTCCGGGACTTATTTCCTGCTGGGCTGCCGTGAGCCTTCTGCGCTGCTGGCAACTATCCGCAGCCGCTGTTTCTACTGGCATCTGCCGGTGCCGGAAGAGGCGTTATCCGTACAGTGGATCAATCGCCAGCTCAGCGCGGATTCGGTGGCAATTAAGACCGCATTGCGGTTGGCTAATGGCGCGCCGCTTTCTGCGCTGGAATTATTACAGCCGGAGCGCTGGAAACTGCGTGTGGCGCTGTGCCAGCAGCTTTATACCCAATGCCAGCAGCAGGATATGCTCTCGTTGCTGCCGCAATTGAATCATGACGACGCCGCTGACCGGCTGTACTGGCTGGCAACGCTGTTGCTTGATGCCATCAAATGGCAACAACAGGCCGGGCATTTCATCATTAATCACGATCAGCAGCCCCTGGTAAGCTTGCTTGCCAGTACGCAATCCAATGCTTCGTTGCAACAATCCGTTAACGCGTGGATGCACTGCCGCCAGCAGTTACTTTCCATCGTGGGCGTGAATCGCGAACTGCTGCTGACCGAGCAATTGCTGGAATGGGAGCAAATGTTGCGCGGCTCCGTTCCTTCCTCATTTTTCAGTTCGTCACTGATACGCTGAAACCGAATTATCATCAACAGACCGTAACGAGTTAATACTATGTTTTTAATCGATTCCCACTGCCATCTCGACAGCCTGGATTACAACGAGCTGCACTCCGGCGTTGATAACGTGCTGGAAAAAGCCCGCGAGCGTGATGTGAAATTTATGCTGGCCGTTGCGACCACATTACCAGGATATGAGGCCATGGCGCAGTTAATTGGCGATCGTCCTGAAGTGGCTTTTTCCTGCGGCGTACATCCTCTGAACATTGATGACGGCTACGATTTTGCCGAGCTGCACCGTCTCGCCGCCAGCCCGAAAGTGGTGGCGATGGGTGAAACCGGCCTGGATTATTTTTATCAGAAAGAAGCACATCAGCTGAAACTGCAACAAGATTCCTTCCGTGAGCACATCCGCACTGGCCGCGAGCTGAACAAACCGGTGATCGTCCATACCCGCGATGCGCGTCAGGATACGCTCGATATTCTGAAAGAAGAGAAAGCTGGCGAATGCGGTGGCGTTCTGCACTGCTTCACCGAAGATATTCCGACCGCAGAATTCCTGTTAGATCTCGGTTTCTACATCTCTTTTTCCGGCATTCTGACTTTCCGAAATGCTGAATCCTTACGCGAAGTCGCCCGTTATGTGCCATTAGATCGTCTTCTGGTAGAGACAGATTCTCCGTATCTGGCACCGGTTCCGCATCGTGGTAAAGAAAACCAGCCTGCCTACGTGCGCGATGTGGCCGATTACATGGCTGTTTTGAAAGGCGTCAGCGTCGAACAGCTGGCTGAAGTGACAACAGCAAACTTTTCACGATTATTTCACATCGATGCATCCTCTCTCACCTAAGCTTTCGCTAAGTCATATATTCCAGATTTATTTTTCATCTCGTAATTAATCGCCATATTGAGGTATCTTGGCACCGTTTTTCACGGTGCCAGGGCCGCGTTTTTCGGATTTTGTGTGGGTAAGTGCGGGTTTTTAATACGCTCTTACTGCATTTTTCAGAAAAACGTGACTGCCATCAAACATTAACAAAGGGAATTATTTTACCCTGCGTAAAAATTAAAAGGGGTGCTTAGACACCCGACTGCAAAAGGCTTTCAGAGCCTTTGCAAAGCGGTTTGCCATTAAGCGAAATCGCATGAAGTATCAAAAAGCATCATTACTCAGGAGCACACTCAATTATGTTTAAGAACGCGTTTGCAAACCTTCAAAAGGTCGGTAAATCGCTAATGCTGCCAGTTTCCGTACTCCCAATCGCAGGTATCCTGCTGGGCGTCGGTTCTGCAAACTTTAGCTGGCTGCCAATGATCGTTTCCCATGTTATGGCCGAAGCCGGTGGTTCAGTCTTCGCTAACATGCCTCTGATTTTCGCTATTGGTGTAGCGTTAGGCTTTACCAATAACGACGGTGTATCTGCACTGGCATCGGTTGTTGCGTACGGCATCATGGTGAAAACCATGGCGGTTGTCGCACCTCTGGTTCTGCATTTGCCGGCTGAAGAAATCGCAGCTAAGCATTTGGCGGATACCGGCGTACTGGGCGGTATCATCTCCGGTGCGATCGCGGCATACATGTTCAATCGTTTCTATCGCATCAAGCTGCCTGAATATCTGGGCTTCTTCGCGGGTAAACGTTTTGTTCCGATCATTTCTGGTCTGGCTGCCATCATTCTGGGTGTAGTTCTGTCCTTCATCTGGCCGCCAATCGGTACAGGTATCCAGACCTTCTCACAATGGGCTGCTTATCAGAACCCGGTTGTTGCGTTCGGTATCTACGGTGTGGTTGAACGTGCGCTGGTTCCGTTTGGTCTGCACCACATCTGGAACGTTCCATTCCAGATGCAAATCGGTGAGTATGTGAACTCTGCCGGTCAGGTCTTCCACGGCGATATCCCACGTTACATGGCGGGTGACCCAACTGCAGGTAAACTGTCAGGCGGCTTCCTGTTCAAAATGTACGGTCTGCCAGCAGCGGCTGTTGCTATCTGGCACTCAGCGAAACCTGAGAACCGTGCCAAAGTCGGCGGCATCATGATCTCCGCTGCTCTGACCGCGTTCCTGACCGGTATTACCGAGCCAATCGAATTCTCCTTCATGTTCGTGGCGCCGATCCTGTATGTGATCCACGCGATTCTGGCCGGTCTGGCATTCCCAATTTGTATCCTGTTGGGCATGCGTGACGGTACCAGCTTCTCCCACGGTCTGATCGACTTCATCGTACTGAGCGGCAACAGCAGCAAAATCTGGCTGTTCCCAATTGTTGGTGCGGTGTATGCGGTGATTTACTACAGCATCTTCCGATTCCTGATTGCTAAACTGGATCTGAAAACTCCTGGCCGTGAAGACGCTACCAGCGAAACTTCTGCTCAGGGGGGTTCTGAAATGTCAGCATCTCTGGTTCAGGCTTTCGGCGGTAAAGAAAACATCACTAACCTCGATGCCTGTATCACGCGTCTGCGCGTCAGCGTAGCCGACGTCTCTAAAGTGGATCAGGCGGGTCTGAAAAAACTGGGTGCCGCAGGTGTGGTTGTGGCAGGTTCTGGTGTTCAGGCAATTTTCGGCACCAAGTCCGATAACCTGAAAACAGACATGGACGAGTACATGCGTAACCATTAATGGTGAACGTTGTCTGGTTCTGAGAAAGGAGGCTCCGGCCTCCTTTTTTCATGCCTGCGGTTTGTGGATAAAGACAGCGCCGCCTTCGGGTGGCGTTTTCTGCGTCAATTAAGCATCAAAAAGCGTAATCAGGTTGAAAGGAATGGAAATTCTAACCCATACTGCGTACAACGCTTTTTACTTTGTTAAGGACAGTTAAGATGGCCGAAGAGACAATTTTCAGCAAAATTATTCGCCGTGAAATCCCTGCCGATGTGGTTTACCAGGATGAATTAGTCACGGCGTTCCGCGATATTTCTCCCCAGGCGCCAAGCCATATTCTGATTATCCCGAATGTCCTGATCCCCACGATGAACGATGTTGATGCCAGTCATGAAGCCGCTCTCGGGCGCATGATGACTGTCGCGGCGAAAATCGCCGAACAGGAAGGGATTGCTGAAAGCGGCTACCGTCTGATCGTCAACTGTAACCGTGACGCAGGGCAGGAGGTTTATCATATCCACATGCATCTGGTCGGTGGCCGGGCGCTCGGTCCATTGTTGTCACGTCAGTAAGGGTAAACATGCGTTTATTGATGGCGTTATTGCCGGTCGTTTTGCTGATAGGTTGTAGCAGCAAGCCGGGCATTGCACTGAACAATCAGCAACGGGTGGTGATGGAATCTCCCGTGCTGACGGCAGGGATCATCCCGGGTTCGCCATCCGTGTCTGACTCCGGCGGGCAGAAAAAAGCCACCAGTACGCTGGATAATAACCAGCCACATCCTGTCACACTGCATTACCGGTTCTATTGGTATGATAAACAGGGGCTGGATTTATTGCCGATCGCGGAATCCCGCACTGTCACTGTTCCTGCGAACAGCAGTGTGGAAATCAGTTCGACCAATGGCAATCTTGATGCGCACAGTGTGCGTTTGTACCTTTATCTCTAAATTCCCGTACGGAGAAGGTTGATGAAAAAGTATTTTCTCATTGTGGCGATGGCCGCACTGATTCTGGGCGGTTGTACTCTGCCAAACCAACAACAAACGCAGCCACAGCAGCCTGAACAACCTCAGCAGCCGCAACAACCCCTGCCGCCGGTCAATCCGCCGGTTCCTGAGCAGCCGCAGATTCAGCCGGTTCCGCAGCCGCCGAAACTGGCCAGCATTGACTGGACTTCCACCGTTGAGCCGATGCTGGCGAAAATGCTCAAAGCCAATGGCGTTCAGGCTGGCAGCGTGCTGCTGGTGGATGGCGTGAAAAACAGTACCAATGGCACACTGCAAACCTCCAAAGCGACCGATGCTTTACGCAGTGCGCTGGCTAATAACACAACGTTCCAGCTGGTGCCTGCGGATCAACTGGCTTCCGCCAAGCAGTCTCTCGGCTTATCGCCGGATGACAGCCTGTCGTCTGTGAGCAAAGCCATCGGGCTGGCCAACATCGTAAAAGCGCAGTACGTGCTTTACAGCACGGTGAGCGGGGATGTGAAAGCGCCGACAATGTCGATGCGTTTACTGACAGCGCCGAGCGGCGAAATTGTCTGGTCAGGTCGCGGTGCGGTTCAAAATTAAGGCTGAACTCAGCCCTGAAAATCAGCTACAGCAAATGATTGAGCAACATTATCCGGCGGTGAAAACCGCCGGTTTTCATTTATCACCCGTGGCCGGTCTGACGGGCGAAAGCTGGAAAATTACTTCTCCGGCAGGCGATATGCTGGCGCGTCATCAGTCAGGTGAACGCCGGAACGCCGGGGTGGAAAGACAGCGTGAACATGCCATTTTGCGGCATATTGCGCGGCAGACTTTGGGGCCTTGTGTCAGACTCAGTTCACCGCCGTGGTTACTGGTGGAATGGATTGCAGGTACGCCGCTCAGTGAGGCGGCGTTTGTCTCCGCACAGGGGCAGAAACCCGTCAGCCAGAGCCTGGCAAAACTGCACCGGCTGGCATGTTCCGGTTATCCGCTGGATTTACGCCGTCAGTTTGCCCGTTACTGGCAACATGTTGACCGGCGCAGGCTCACGCCGCGCTGGCTGGCGTTACACCAGAAAATGATACGACGCAAATTGCCCGTGCCACTGAAAATGGCACTTCTTCATATGGATATCCACGCGGGAAACCTGCTGGAGACGGAGAAGGGTATGCGGATCATTGACTGGGAATATGCCGCCGACGGCGATATCGCGCTCGAATTTGCGGCGCTGTTTCGCGGCAATGATTTAGATCCGCTTCAGCAGGACGCGTTTCTTCGAGAATATGCTGAGGCGGGCGGTTATCAGGATCTCCCGCTTTTCCGCCAGCAGATTAAACGCTGGCTGCCTTGGGTGGATTATCTGATGCTGCTGTGGTTTGAAGTCCGCTGGGCGCAAACCGCTGATAAGAAATACAGTGAATGGGCGCAGCCGCTGCGGGGCAGGCTGTTTGGCCGCGTCCATGATTAACATGTGAAAACTTAAAAGGAGCGTCCATTTTGCTGGGACCTGTAATGCTGGATGTGGCTGGCTACGAGCTGGATGCCGAAGAACGTGAAATTTTGCAGCATCCGCTGGTGGGCGGACTGATTTTATTCACCCGAAACTATCATGATGTTGATCAGCTGCATGAACTGATCCGTCAGATCCGCACCACGTCTCACGACCGGCTGGTGCTCGCGGTGGATCAGGAAGGCGGACGCGTGCAGCGCTTTCGTGAAGGCTTTACCCGTCTGCCAGCCGCGCAGTCTTTTGCTGCGCTGAATGCGCCGCATGAAGCGAAGCGCCTGGCACAGGAGGGCGGCTGGTTGATGGCGTCAGAAATGATTACCATGGATATCGACATCAGCTTTGCGCCGGTTCTGGATATCGGGCATATCAGCGCTGCCATTGGTGAGCGTTCGTTTAACGCCGAACCGCAGAAAGCGCTGGAGATGGCGGAACAGTTCATTCTCGGTATGCATGCAGCAGGGATGAAAACTACCGGTAAGCATTTTCCGGGACACGGCGCGGTCAGTGCGGATTCCCACAAAGAAACTCCGAGAGACGATCGTCCGCTGGACGTTATCCGCGAGCACGACATGGCAATTTTCCGCCAGCTGAATGCGCGTAAATTGCTCGATGCCGTCATGCCGGCGCATGTGATTTACACCCAGGCAGATCCACGCCCGGCCAGCGGTTCGCCATACTGGCTTCAGGACATTCTGCGCAAAGAGCTGAACTTCAACGGCGTGATTTTCTCCGATGATATTTCGATGGAAGGGGCTGCGATTATGGGCAGCTATCCGGAACGTGCTCAGGCCTCTCTGGATGCCGGTTGCGATATGATCCTGGCCTGCAATAACCGTCAGGGCGCGGTAAGCGTGCTGGATAACCTGTCTCCGGTCAAAGCTGAGCGTGTTGCGCAGTTGTATCATCGCGGACTGTACAGTGGAAAACAGGCCCGTCAGGACCTGCAAAATTCCAGTCGCTGGAAAGACGCAAACCGTGAACTGACCGCGCTCGACGCACGCTGGCAGGAACATAAAGAAACTGCCCGGTAACGTTTTCAGACCGCGTGAGGGTTTCAACGCACATTCAGGATGAGGTAAACGATGATTATCTATTTGCATGGCTTCGATTCAACCAGTCCCGGTAACCACGAGAAAGTGTTGCAGTTGCAGTTTATTGATCCCGACGTCCGTTTCATCAGTTACAGCACGCTGCACCCGCGTCATGACATGCAACATTTGCTGAAAGAGGTCGATAAAGTGCTGCATGAAACCACCGACAAACTGCCGCTGATCTGCGGAGTAGGGCTCGGCGGATTCTGGGCTGAACGCATCGGTTTTCTGTGCGGCATCCGTCAGGTGATGTTCAACCCGAACTTATCGCCCCAGGATAATATGGCCGGTAAAATTGACCGTCCCGAAGAGTACGAAGATATCGCCACGAAATGCATCAGTGATTTTCGCGAGAAAAACCGCGACCGTTGTCTGGTGATTTTATCGCGCGAAGATGGCGTGCTCGACAGCAAGAAAACCGCTGAAAAGCTTCATCATTACTATCCTGTTGAATGGGACGAACATCAGACCCATAAATTCAAGGATATCTCGACCCATCTGCAACGTATCAAAGCCTTTAAAAATATCATTTGATTAACATTTACCGCTGAAAACCACTGCCCTTGTGCGGTGGTTTTTTATGTCTGAATCTCCCGTCAAAACGTTTTTTTCCCGCACGCCGTGTCCTAACTCCCTGATTTAAAGAAGTCAAAATACATGCCATTTCACTAAGTCAAATTAATCAAATGAATTTAAATTGACCTATATCAATTTTGGTATGACCAAATCACCACGCATGATATCCTCCGTGTCAGACACCGATTTAACTTAAGCAACCCTATGTAATATAAGGATAAAATTTTTACTCTTATATAACAATTGGTTCACATTTGAGGGGGTCATTTTGACATCACCAATGAAGAAAATTGTGATTATCGGCGGTGGCGCCGGCGGTCTGGAACTGGCTACCAGCCTGGGCCATAAACTTGGCCGCAAGAAAAAAGCGGAAATCATTCTGGTCGATCGTAACCACAGCCATTTATGGAAACCGCTGTTGCACGAAGTGGCAACCGGCAGCCTGGATGACGGCGTGGACGCGCTGAGCTATCTGGCGCATGCCCGCAACCACGGTTTCACTTTCCAGATTGGCTCGCTGACCGATATCGATCGCGAAAATCAGACCATTAAACTGGCTGAAATCCGTGATGAAAGCGGCGAAGTTCTGGTGCCCGTTCGCGACATCGCGTACGACACACTGGTTATGGCGCTGGGCAGTACGTCGAACGACTTCGGTACGCCGGGCGTGAAAGACAACTGCATTTTCCTGGACAATCCGCATCAGGCGCACCGTTTCCATAACGAAATGCTGAACCTGTTCCTTAAATTCTCTGCAAGCGATGACAAGCAGAAAAAAGTGAATATCGCGATTGTGGGCGGCGGTGCGACCGGCGTTGAGCTGTCTGCCGAGCTGCATAATGCGGTGAAACAGCTGCACAGCTACGGTTTTGAAGGGCTGGACAGCGATGCGCTGAACGTCACGCTGGTGGAAGCGGGTGAGCGTATTCTGCCTGCGTTGCCTCCGCGTATTTCCGGGGCTGCGCATCAGGAACTGACCAAGCTGGGCGTTCGTGTGCTCACGCAAACCATGGTGACCAGCGCCGATAAAAACGGCCTGAACACCAAGTCCGGCGAATTCATTGATGCTGACCTGATGGTCTGGGCTGCCGGAATCAAAGCACCTGATTTCATGAAAGATATCGCAGGCCTGGAAACTAACCGTATCAACCAGTTAGTGGTCGAGCCTACGCTGCAAACCACGCGTGATCCGAATATTTATGCGATCGGCGACTGTGCATCCTGCCCTCAGCCGTCCGGCGGCTTTGTGCCACCGCGTGCTCAGTCAGCGCACCAGATGGCGTCCCGCTGCTTCGCCAATATCATGGCGCAGCGCAAAGGGCAGAGCCTGAAACCTTACGTTTATAAAGATCACGGCTCATTGGTTTCCCTTTCACGCTTCAGTACTGTCGGCAGCCTGATGGGGAATCTGATGCGCGGATCCATGATGATTGAAGGGCGTATGGCGCGTCTGGTTTATGTTTCCCTGTACCGCATGCACCAGATTGCGCTGCACGGTTACATTAAAACCGGCCTGATGATGCTGGTCGGCGGGATCAACCGTGTGATCCGCCCGCGCCTGAAACTGCACTGATACTGAACAGCCGGCTTTTTTTCTGAGCGGGCTGAATCGTTTCATACCTAAAAGCCTGTTTCTTACAGGCTTTTTTCATTTTTCACATTCTCCACACAAAAAGCATAAGATTCTGCTTTTTTACTTTGTCAGCTAAGAATTCTCTGAAACACCCCGTTACACCCGTCATTCCTCTCACTTACAGAGTTCGTCTTATTGTTCACTGACATTTCCTTGTGCAGACTTAACAATAAGTTTACAGAAGGCGATTCACGCACGCCGCTCCTCAGATGTGTTGCTGTCCACTGAGGTGTCCCCGAATCCGGGACAATTGCGTGGTAACATTTTCGGAGGAAGTCCTGTGAACAAGTCAATGTTAGCTGGGGTCGGTATTGGTGTGGCTGCGGCGTTGGGCATTGCTGGCGTTGCGAGCATGAACGTTTTTTCATCGGGTCCGGAGTATGCGCAGGTAGTCAGCGCGACGCCGATCAAAGAGACCACCAAAACCCCGCGTCAGGAATGCCGCAACGTGACGGTGACTCATCGTCGTCCTGTACAGGATGAACATCAGATCACCGGTTCCGTGCTGGGTGCCGTTGCCGGTGGCGTACTGGGACACCAGTTTGGCGGTGGCCGCGGACGTGATGTCGCGACGGTAGCCGGTGCGCTGGGTGGCGGTTACGCCGGTAACCGTGTGCAGAGCAGCATGCAGGAAAATGATACGTACACGACTCAGCAGCAGCGCTGTAAAACCGTGTACGACAAAGAGGACAAAACGCTCGGGTATGATGTGACCTACAAAATAGGCGATCAGCAAGGGAAAGTTCGTATGGACCACGATCCGGGCACTCAAATTCCGCTGGATAAAAGCGGTCAGCTGCAGCTTACCCGTTCGTAATTCCCCGGTAAGCCGGATAAAAAAGCCTGAGGTTTTCCTCAGGCTTTTTTGTGCACTGAAATCAGCCCTGGTTTCAGGCTGCGGCGTTTTCCTGCGCTATTCCGTTCTTGTGTTTCACAATGTCAGCCATCACCGCCAGCGCGATTTCTGCCGGCGTTTTGCTGCCAATCGGTAATCCAACCGGGGCGTGCAGGCGGGAAAAATCGTCTGTCGTAAAATCCGCGATGGTTTGCAGACGCTCACGGCGGCGTGCGCTGTTGCGTTGCGAACCCATCGCACCGATATAAAATGCCGGTGTATTCACCGCTTCCATCAGCGTCAGATCATCCATTCTCGGGTCATGAGTCAGCGCGACAATGGCGGTATTCGCATGACAGCTTTTTTGCTCGAGATATTTTGCAGGAAACTGTTTTTCCAGCCGGATATCCGCTTTAAGCGACGGCAAAAAGTTTTCCAGCACGTCCTCGCGGCATTCACATACCACCACTTCAAATCCCAGCGCGCAGGCAAAATCAGCGCAATACAGCGCGACACTCGACAATCCGGCAATCAGCAGACGCGGCGGGGCGGCCAGATGCAGGGTAATGCAATCGTCGTTACGCATCACCTGAGTCGCATTATGATAATTTGTCAGTTCCAGATGGTCGCAGGCTGCGGGCAGGGTAAGTGACTTGGTGAGAGCGTAATGCCCGGCCAGCGCCATCCCCATTCTTTGCAGATAATCCATATTGTTTTGTGTCGCCGGTAAATACTCGATCAGCACATCCAGCGAACCGCCGCACGGCAGGGCAATATTCGGCGTCAGACCGCCTTCTCCGTAACGCACAATCTGACTGGCCTGCTGATATTCACCCGCAGCAATGCGTTGCAGAAAATCCTCTTCCACACAGCCGCCGGAAAGCGAACCACAAAAATGACCGCTGGCATTGGCCACCATCAACGCGCCGGGCGCACGCGGGGAAGAACCGTAAGTGGTCAGTACGGTACACAGCCAGACCGGATGGTGCGCCAGCCAGTCGCTGGCCTGTGCAATGACCTGATTATCAAGATGTTGCATACATATTTCCGTTCGAAACGCGCGCTGAAAGCTGGGAAGGCAGATCGATATCGCGGATCACCGCAGGATTATTGAAATCTACGCGCAGAATTTCATGACTGTAGATCAGTTCCCGCGCGCCCTGGTCGCCGCGCAATTGCAGCAACTTTTCCCTGAGCGGGCAGGCAAATCCTACCGGATGCCCCGGTGTGTTTTGCCAGTAAGGGCGAACAACCGAAGCGCTGCGCAAGGTATCAGCCACGGCGATAAAAATATCCGGTGTCACAAAAGGCATGTCCGCAAGATGAATTAACCATCCGTCCCAGTCCGGCGTATCCCGCACGCCAGCGGCAATGGATTCACCGGTTCCGCCCGTTTCGGCCAGCGTCACCGGCACCTTGGCGCGTGCGCAACTGTCCTGAACCGGCACATTATCCGGACGGGTAACGACGTGAACCCGCAGTCCGCTGGCTATGGTCTGCGCCAGCGTAGCGTCGAAAACCGTGACAGAGTTTTCTGCTGTTTTAGCCATTACCGCATTGAGTTTATTGCCCGTGCCGCCCGCTGCGATAAACCGGTTTCCAGAACCCGCTGCGAGAAGAAGAATGCCTGCCATTTTACGTCTATCCCTTTTGTACATTGTTTGCGCAACATAAATAATTATCCCATCTTTTTGCGCAAGTTTGTGAACGAAATATTAAAAATGTGTATTCGATCATTACTTAATTCAAACTGAAAACCTATAATCGCCCGCGATAAGCGGTATTTACAGCATTTACTGCAAGCTGTAAATGTGCCGAAAAATAAGAAAGACAATAAGAAGCAAGGAAATTTATGAGCAATTTCAACCCGTCCAGGCGGCGCTTTGTCAAAGGCGCTGTGATCGCTGGCGTCTCTGTTTATCTCGCCCCGTTACACAGCAAGGCCTACGCCGCGCTGTTTGAAGAGAAAATTCTCCAGTCACCACAATGGGATGCGCAAAACAAACGCGTCCGTTTCCGTATCGATGGCAAAGCGAAGGTTATGGGACAGAAAGTCTTTGCCCGCGATATCCGCGCCAAAGACATGCCGCACTGGCCGCAAAAACAGGCCCATGCTTTTATCCTGCGCGTAACGCAGGCTGACCGTGTTTATTCCGGGCTGGATTTATCGCTGCTCGGCGACGATTTACAGCCGGATCAGCTGGTCACTGCCGACGTGCTGGCGCGCGACGGTCTGGCTTTCCCGGCATTCTATGGCGAAGACATGTTGCTGCCGGCAGGCAAAACGCCAGCCTATCTTGGACAAGCGGTCGCCATCCTGGTCTATCAGGATTTTGCCAAATTCCGTTTTGCTAAAAATGCACTGAAATTTAAAGACGGTGTGTTGCGTTACGGTGAAACCACCGGGCCGCTGGAACGCGATCCGTGGGGAACGTTCCGCTTCGTTCGCGTCGGCGGCGAAACCGCCTATGAAGACGATAAGTTCTCCAGCCTGAAAGATATGCCAGTCTTCCCCGTCGGGATGCGCAAACACCTGCCAGTCTGGCCGGAAGGGCGTGAAGGCGGGAAGCTCGATCAGCAGGGCATGTTCTATGCGGGCGAAATGGCGGATGAAATGAAATCGCCACCGCAGGACTGGCTGGTGATGTCACGCCGTTTCACCACGCAATCCGTGGATACTTCCGCGCTTGAGCCGGATAACGCCAACGGCTGGTACGACGCCGCGACGCAAACGTTGCATATGGTGGTGCCAACGCAGTCGCCGCAGGAAGTGGCGGACGAAATGCCGCGCATGATGGCAAAAGGTCACCGCACGGTGAAAACGCTGATCCTGCATCCGTGTTATACCGTCGGTTACGGCTCGAAAGATCACTACAACTTCCCGTATTACGGCGCAGTCGCGGCGATGTACGGCGACGGTTTGCCGGTGCGTCTGGCGAATGACCGCTTCGAACAGTTCCAGTCCGCGCTGAAACGCCATGCGTTTGATATGAATTACGACATCGCCGTGAACCGCGAAACCGGGATGTTGCAGTCTTTCCATGCAGCAATGACCGCAGACGGCGGCGGGCGCAGCAACTTTACGCCGTCGGTGGTGATGGTGGGCGCAACCGCTGCGCAGTCGATTTACTATTTCCCGAAAAGTGATCTATCCGCGGTCGGGCTGGCCTCGCGCGCGCTCGACGCCGGATCCGCACGCGGTTACGGCACGCTGCAAAGTATGGCTGCTACCGAAATGATGATGGATGAGCTGGCCGCTGAACTGAAGCTGGATCCGATTGCGTTTCGCATGCGCAACGTCCTGAAATCGGGCATGAAAAACACACAAGGTGCCATTCCTGCCGGCGCAATCCGTGCGGATGAAGTGCTGGAAAAAGCCGCCGTTCACCCGTTATGGACAGAGCGTAAGAAGCGCAAAGCTGAATATGAAAGCCAGAATCCGGGCAAACGCTATGGCGTCGGTTTTGGGTGTGTGCAGAAAGACTTCGGCACCGGTGCGGAAACCTCTTTCGCCCGCGTGGAGCTCAGTGAAAAAGGCGAAATCAGCCTGTGGCACAGCGGCGCAGAAATGGGTACGGGAATGTCCACGTCCCAGTCCGTTTTGTGCGCCGAGTGGCTGGGAAAACCGGCTGAACAGGCGCATTTCTCAGTGACAGACTGGTCAGTGCTGCCGGTGGAAACCAGCGGCGACCCGTACATTATGTCGCAGGAAGAGCAGGACCAACTGCAAACCAATCCGCGCTGGTCGCCTTCTTACTGCTCGCCATCGAGCGCCAGTAACTCGGCTTATTACTTCTCTCACAGCACCCGCGAAGCGGCGCGCCTGATCTTCGACAACGGAATCTGGCCGGCGGCGATGGCTATCTGGCAAACCGGCATCGGTGGCGGACAGGCTGCCCCTTATGTTGTGCGCAAAGAAGATGCCCGCTGGGTGGAAGGCGGTCTGACCGCCAACGGCATGCAGATTCTCAGCCTCGAAATTCTGGCAAAAAAAGTCTACGAAATGAAAGGCATGACCGGCGCAGCGGTTCACGTCTTCAACCGCTGGCAGTGGGCAGAAGCTGATTTCACGCTGAACAACGTGCGTCAGCGCATTCCGGTGGATGGCATGTCTGTGCGCCAGGGTGCGGATCCATTCCAGACTCTGGCGCGTGACGCGGTGTATTACCCGCCAACACAGCGCAATAACGCGTCGGTGACCTATTACAGCGCAGTCGGCACGCTGGCCGAAATCTCGGTGGAAATCGCGACCGGTAAAGTTGAGTTGCTGACGCACCATTCGATTATGGAGTGCGGCAATCTTATCGTCCCTGAGCTGGTTTCCGGCCAGTTGCAGGGCGGGCTGGCGATGGGCATCGGCCACGCATTGCACGAGTATTTGCCACTGTATGAAGACGGGCCGGGCAACGGAACCTGGAATTTCAACCGCTACCATTTGCCGCGCGCCAGTGATGTGGCGGTCTGGAAACAGACCAGCGACATTCTGCCTGCGCTGTCGGAAACCGATCCGCCGAAAGGCATGGCCGAAGTCGTGATGATCCCGGTCGTCGCCGCGCTGGTAAACGCCATCGCCGATGCCACCGGCCACCGTTTCCGTGATTTGCCCGTCCGTGCTGAAAATATTCGTGAGGTTTTACAATGAGCATCAAAACGCAGCCTTTAGAGCTGACCATCAACAATCAACATTACGGCCCGCTGGACGTTCCCGAAGGTCTGATGATGATCGACTTTCTTCACGAATATGTGGCGCTGACCGGTTCCCGCCTTGGCTGCGGGCAGGGGATTTGTCACGCCTGTGTGGCGATTGTCGATCATGAAAGCGGCACCAGCGAAGAAGTGCGCACCTGTATTACCGGCGCACATTTCTTTAACGGCAAAAAAGTGCGAACCGTCGAAGGCCACGCCAAAACCGATGACAAAGGCGAAGTCCAGCTGTCTTCGGTTCAGCAGGCGTTTCTGGAACATTACAGCTTCCAGTGCGGTTACTGCACGCCGGGTTTTGTGAATGCGGCAACGCTGCTGCTTGAGCGTCTGGAAAAAAATCCAATTGCGCTGAATGAACTGGAAGGCGCGATTGAAGCGGCGCTGGAAAATCACATCTGCCGCTGTACCGGGTACGTGCGGTATTACGAAGCGGTGCGTGATGTTGTGATGAAAACCCCAGGCCTGATCCGGGAGCACGCGTGATGAAGAAACGTCTTTTTCTCCTGCTGCTGGCGGTAATTATCATCGTCGTGGCGGTGCTCTGGTGGCGAGAAAACCGCACGCCGGACGCGCCGGTGCAAAAGGTCACGGCGGATACCACACAGATCGAACGTGGCCGTTATCTGGTTCAGGCCTCCGACTGCGCCGCATGCCATACCGCATCCGGCGGCGCACCGCTGGCGGGCGGTTATCCGCTGGAAACGCCGTTCGGCAAAATCTTTGGCAGCAATCTGACGCCGTCTGCTGACGACGGTATTGGCCGCTGGACGTCGGAGGATTTCTATCTGGCGCTGACCCAGGGCGTTGCGCCGGGCGGACGTCATCTGTATCCGGCGATGCCTTACACGTCATACAAAGGCGTGACCCGCAAAGATTCTAACGATATGTATGCGTTTCTGATGACGCGTCCGGCGGTGAATCAGCCGGTGCCGGAAAACGAAATGCCGTTCCCGTTCAACCAGCGTATGGCGATGATTGGCTGGAACCTGTTGTTCCGCACCGCCGATCCGATCCCCGCCAGTTCGCAGGGCGATTCTGCTGACTGGCAGCGCGGGCAATATCTGACGGATGTGCTCGGCCACTGCGGCGAATGCCATACACCACGCGGCGTGCTGGGACAGATGCATACCGATAACAACCTGAAAGGCGGAACGCTGGGGCGGATCACTGCGCCGGACATTTCGCCGCAGGCGCTGGCGCAGCGCGGCTGGAACCCGGCAGATCTCAGCCGTTTCCTCGCGACCGGCATTGCACCGCAGGGATCGGCGTTTGATGAAATGCACAAAGTTATTGATCTCAGTACCCGTCATCTGACCGAAGCCGACCACCGTGCGATCGTCACGTATTTGCTGGGCGACAAACCGCCTGCGGCCGTGCCGGTGAGCATCGGGCAGGGCGGTAATGATGCCGGTCGCATCACTTATCTGGATCAGTGTTCCGGATGTCATATGGCGGACGGGTCCGGCAAACCGCACGTTGCGGTGGCGATGCAGAACAACGCCACCCTGCGCCAGCCGGATGGCCGTAATCTGATTGTCTCAGTGCTGGATGGTTTACCGGCGCAGGGCTTTCCGGCCGGAGAAAGCATGCAGCCGATGCCGGGCTTTGCGGAGCGCCTGAACGACGCGCAGATTGCCGAAATGGTGAATTACCTGCGTGTGACATTCGGCGGTTTGCCGGGCGATATCACGCCCGAGCAGGTGAAGGCGCTGCGTAAACCGTAGCGTGCTGATAAAGCATAAAAAAGCCCGGTGAATGAGATATTCACCGGGCTTTTTATTTTATGACGATAGCCGTCAGATAAGATGTTCTGCAAACTCCCCGAGCATGTCGCCGACAAACTTCAGGCGTTTTGGCCGGTCGGTGAGATCGAGCGTAAACTTCAGTTTGGTCGGGCCATCAAGGCGGTAAACCTGCGGCTGTTTTTGCAGCAGCCCAATCAGGAAGCCCGGATCCACGCGGTTTTTATCGCCAAATTCAATGAATCCGCCACGTTCATTGCCTTCAATACGCTTGATGCCCAGCGTTTTCGCGTTCAGGCGCAGCACGGCAATCTGCAACAAATTACGCGCACCGTCCGGCAGCGTGCCGAACCGGTCAATCAGCTCGACGCGCAGTTCATCCAGCTCGCCTTCAGTTTTAGCACTGGCGATACGCTTGTAGAGTGACAGACGCGTATTGACGTCAGGAATGAAGTCCTCCGGCAACAGCGCAGGCATGCGCATTTCAACTTCGGTCTGGCTGGTGGTCAGATCTTCCAGCGACGGCTCGCGGCCTTCTTTCAGCGCTTCGACGGCGTTTTCCAGAAGTTCCATATACAGCGAGAAACCGATGCTGGTCATCTGGCCGCTCTGGCCTTCGCCGAGCAGTTCACCGGCCCCGCGGATTTCAAGGTCGTGTGTTGCCAGCGCAAAACCGGCACCCAGGTCTTCGAGCGACGCGATGGCTTCCAGACGTTTGTGCGCATCCGTTGACATCGCTTTCGGCGGCGTCAGCAGATAAGCATACGCCTGATGATGCGAACGCCCGACGCGGCCACGCAGCTGATGCAACTGCGCCAGCCCGAAGTGATCCGCGCGTTCAATAATAATGGTGTTCGCCGTCGGAATATCGATACCGGTTTCAATGATGGTGGTACACACCAGCACGTTGAAACGCTGATGGTGGAAATCATTCATCACGCGTTCGAGGTCGCGTTCGCGCATCTGGCCGTGGCCGATGGCAATACGCGCTTCCGGCACCAGCTCCGCCAGACGCTGCGTGGCTTTCTCGATATTTTCGACATCGTTGAATAAGTAGTAAACCTGCCCGCCGCGCAGGATTTCACGCAGAATGGCCTCGCGAACCACCAGGCTGTCGTACTCACGCACGAACGTTTTGACGGCCATACGTCGCGCCGGTGGCGTGGCAATAATCGACAAATCGCGCATCCCGCTCATCGCCATATTCAGCGTGCGCGGAATTGGCGTGGCGGTGAGGGTGAGAATATCGACGTCCGCACGCATCGCTTTGATGCGTTCTTTATGACGCACGCCGAAGCGGTGTTCTTCATCGACAATCAGCAGGCCGAGGTCTTTCCAGCGCAAATCACTTTGCAGCAATTTATGCGTTCCGATAATGATATCGACCTTGCCTTCGACCGCATCTTCCAGCACCGCGTTTTGCTCTTTGGCGCTGCGGAAACGGGACATCATTTCAATGCGCACCGGCCAGCTGGCGAAACGGTCGCGGAAGTTATCGAAATGCTGTTGCGCCAGCAGCGTGGTGGGTACAAGAACCGCGACCTGTTTATTGTTGGAGACTGCGAGAAACGCCGCGCGCATCGCCACTTCGGTTTTGCCAAAGCCGACGTCGCCGCACACCAGACGATCCATCGCCAGCGGCTGCGTCATGTCGGTAAGAACGGCGTTGATGGCCTGCGCCTGATCCGGCGTGGTTTCAAACGGGAATGCCTGGCAGAACAACTGGTACTGCTCTTTATCATGCTTAAAGGCAAAACCGGCTTTCGCTTCGCGCTGGGCGTAGATATCCAGCAGTTCGGCGGCCACGTCGCGCACTTTCTCAGCGGCTTTCTGACGGGCTTTCGACCAGGCTTCACCGCCCAGTTTATGCAGCGGCGCACTTTCATCCGCGCCTCCGGCATAACGGCTGATCAGATGCAGGGATGACACCGGCACGTAAAGTTTGTCTTCACCGGCGTAGGTCAGTATCAGGTATTCAGCGGTAATCCCGCCTGTTTCCAGCGTGGTCAGGCCAAGATAACGGCCTACGCCGTGCTCAACGTGGACCACCGGCTGACCGGGGCGCAGCTCTGCAAGATTGCGGATCAGCGTATCGGTGTTAATCGAGCGGCGGGTGTCCTGACGACGACGCGCCACACGCTCACCGAGCAAATCACTTTCACAAATCAGCGCCAGCTGTTTATCCGCATCAAGAAAACCACGTTCACACGCACCGATCATGATGTAGCGACCGGCCGTTTCGGCTTCTTCAATACGGGTAATCAAAGCGGGCATCAGTTTAATGCGCGCCAGCAAATCTTGCAGCGTTTCGCGGCGGCCTTCACTTTCCACCGAGAACACCAGGCTGCCCGCGAAAGATTCATTGAACCGGCGCAGGTTATCCATCGGCGCTTTATTTTGCGGCTGAACGGATAAATCCGGCAGTTTTTCGTAGCTCAGGTTGGTGTTGGCGGCTTTCTTGGGAAGTGAATCTGTACGCAGCTGAACGCGAGGCCAGGCTTTCAGTTCGGCGTGCAGCGAGTCGACGCGCAACCAGAGATTTTCCGGTTCGAGCAGCGGACGCATCGGATCCACGCGGCGGCTTTCATAACGCTGACAGGCATCCTGCCAGAAACGCTCGGCTGCGGCTTCCAGATCGCCGGTATTGAGCACCAGCGTGTTTTCCGGCAAATAGCTGAACAGCGTGGTCAGCGGCTGGCTGAAAAACAGTGGCTGCCAGTATTCGATACCGGCGGGGAAGGTGCCTTTGCTGACCTGCTGGTAAACGTGCTCGGCATCGCGGCGCACTTCGAATTTCTCGCGCCACTGGCTGCGGAACAGTTCGATGGCGTTTTTATCGGTCGGAAATTCGTGCGCAGGCAGCAGATTGATGTGGTCCACTTCGGTCAGCGTACGCTGGGTATCCACGTCAAAAATACGCAGGCTGTCGATTTCATCGTCGAAGAAATCGATGCGGTACGGCTCTTCGCTGCCCATCGGGTATAAGTCGAGCAGGGCGCCACGGGTGGCAAACTCACCGTGTTCCATCACCTGATCGACGCTGCGGTAACCCGCCTGTTCCAGCTGTGAGCGCAGTTTGTCGCGCGAAAGCTGCTGGCCTTTTTTCATCACCAGCGCATGGCCGTGCAGGAACTCATGCGGGCAGACGCGCTGCATCAGCGTATTCACCGGCAGAATGATAATGCCGCGTTCCATCGTTGGAAGCTGATACAAACTGGAAAGACGCGACGAAATGATTTCCTGATGCGGTGAAAAACTGTCGTAAGGCAGCGTTTCCCAGTCCGAAATACTCAGGACTTTATGATCGGTAAATTGTTGAATTTCATCGCGCAGGCGCAGGGCATTTTGCATATCCGGCGCAATCAGCAGGATCGGGCCCGTGTGGCGTTCACTGATTTGGGCGCATTCAAGCGCGCAGGCGGAGCCGGTAAGCTGCCCTAACTGGCGGGTATCGCCCGGGCGTTCAGGCAGCGAATAACGATAATCTTGAGACATAGGCTGTTTTGCGTTCTCGTTTTTGGCGGCTGTCGGAGGCCAATTAGCAGACCGTATCTTGCTTTGCAGGGGTAACCGGGGTCAACCCGTTGTCTGTATAAAATGGTCAACGGCGTCACAAACTTAAACCGATTACTTTGGGTTAGTGGTTCCATAAAGCGGTGCTAGCCTTTATTATCCTTGATCACTTTAGTCTGCGCCATGCACTTATTTGCGGCCAAGCACTTAAAACGGAAGTCATGTATCAACCTGTCGCGTTATTTATAGGCCTGCGCTACATGCGCGGGCGTGCTTCGGACCGCTTTGGGCGGTTTGTCTCCTGGTTATCCACCATTGGCATCACTCTCGGGGTGATGGCGCTGGTAACCGTCTTGTCAGTGATGAACGGTTTTGAGAAGGATCTGGAAGGTAACATTCTGGGTCTGATGCCTCAGGCGCTGATCACGGCACCGAACGGTTCAGTCGACCCGCAGAAAATCACCCACGATCAGGTTTCCGCGCTGAAAAGCGTGAACCGCGCCGTGCCGCTGACCACCGGTGATGTGGTGCTGCAAAGCCCCGGCAGCGTGGCAGTGGGCGTCATGCTCGGCGTCGATCCTGACCAGAAAGATCCGCTGGCGAAATACCTGATTGGCGTCGCCCAGCAGGAACTGCAACCGGGCAAATACAACATCATCCTCGGTGACCAGCTGGCACAACAGCTTAAAGTCCGTCGCGGCGATCAGCTGCGTCTGATGGTGACCAGCGTCAGCCAGTTCACACCGGTCGGGCGTGTGCCAAGCCAGCGTCTGTTTACTGTGATCGGAACTTTTTCCGCCAACAGCGAAGTCGATGGTTACCAGATGCTGGTCAATATTCAGGACGCATCGCGCCTGATGTTGTACCCGAAAGGTAACGTCACAGGCTGGCGTTTATTCCTCGATAAACCGCTGGACGTCGATACCCTGAGCCAGCAAAAACTGCCGGACGGTGCCAGCTGGAAAGACTGGCGCGAGCGCCGCGGCGAGCTGTTCCAGGCCGTGCGCATGGAAAAAAATATGATGGGCCTGCTGCTCAGCCTGATTGTTGCCGTTGCTGCGTTTAACATTATTACGTCGCTGGGTTTGCTGGTGATGGAGAAACAGGCCGAAGTGGCGATTTTACAAACGCAGGGCCTGAGCCGCCGCCAGATTATGGCGCTGTTTATGGTGCAGGGCGCGAGTGCCGGTGTGATTGGCGCACTGCTCGGTGCCTTGCTCGGCGTGCTGCTCGCCACGCAGCTCAACTCGATTATGCCAGCCCTCGGTCTGATGCTGGATGGCGGTTCGCTGCCGGTCGATATTGAACCGGTTCAGGTGGTGGTCATCGCGATTGTTGCGATGGCTATCGCTTTATTGTCAACGCTTTACCCTTCCTGGCGCGCTGCTGCCACCCACCCCGCAGAGGCTTTACGTTATGAGTAATTCTTTATTATTGCAGTGTGACAACCTCTGTAAGACTTATCAGGAAGGCAAAATGCACACCGATGTATTGCGTGACGTGAGTTTCGCGATGCAACCGGGTGAGATGATGGCGATTGTCGGGACGTCCGGTTCCGGCAAAAGTACGTTGCTGCATTTGCTGGGTGGCCTGGATTCCCCGACGTCTGGCGAAGTAATTTTTAAAGGCAAGTCGCTGAACGCGATGTCCTCTTCGGCGAAATCAGAACTGCGCAACCGCGAACTGGGCTTCATTTATCAGTTTCACCATTTGCTGCCGGATTTCACTGCGCTGGAAAACGTGGCGATGCCGCTGCTGATCGGCAAAAAGAAATCTGCTGAAGTGCAGGAACGCGCGATGGCGATGCTGGAAGCGGTGGGTTTACAACATCGCAGCAATCACCGTCCTTCTGAGCTTTCCGGCGGCGAACGTCAGCGTGTGGCGATTGCTCGCGCATTGGTCAATAATCCTTCTCTGGTGCTGGCGGATGAACCGACCGGTAACCTGGATCAGCGCAACGCCGACAGTATTTTTGAACTGCTGGGTGAGCTGAATGTGCGTCAGGGCACGGCATTTCTGGTAGTGACGCATGATTTGCATCTGGCGAACCGTCTGACACGTCAGCTGGAAATGCGTGACGGCAAGCTGCAGCAGGATTCGATGTTGCTGGGAGCGAAGTAATGTCAGGCATTCCATTTTCTTTACTGATTGGCCTGCGGTTCAGCCGTGGCCGTCGTCGCAGCGGCATGGTTTCACTGATTTCAGTGATTTCAACGTTGGGTATCGCGCTGGGCGTGGCCGTGCTGATCGTCGGGCTGAGTGCGATGAACGGCTTTGAGCGCGAGCTGAAAGAGCGTGTGCTGGCCGTCGTACCGCACGGTGAAATCCGTCCGGTGAATCAGCCGTTTAACGACTGGCAGGGCGTGCTCGACCGTGTTGAAAAAGTGCCGGGAATTGTGGCCGCTGCGCCGTACATTCAGTTCAACGGACTGATTGAACACGGTGCCAAACTGCGTGCAATCCAGCTGAAAGGCGTGGATCCGCAGAGCGAACCGCGTGTCAGCGCCGCGCCGAAATTTGTGCAGAATAACGCCTGGCAAAACTTTAAAGCCGGGCAGCAACAGCTGATCCTCGGCAAGGGCGTGGCGGATGCGGTAGGGGTAAAACAGGGTGACTGGGTGACCGTGATGATCCCTAACAGTGACCCTGAAATGAAACTGCTGCAGCCAAAACGCATCCGTTTACAGGTCGCCGGGATTTTACAACTCAGCGGACAGCTTGATCACAGTCTCGGCATGGTGCCGCTGGCCGATGCGCAGCAATATCAGGATATGGGAACCAGCGTAACGGGCATTGATATCAAAGTGAATGATGTCTTTGCCGCACAAAAACTGGTGCACGACGCCGGTGAAGTCACCCACGCTTACGTCTACATTAGTAGCTGGATTGGTACTTACGGCTACATGTACCGCGATATCCAGATGGTCCGCGCCATTATGTACATGGCGATGGTACTGGTGATCGGCGTGGCCTGCTTCAACATCGTGTCGACGCTGGTGATGGCGGTAAAAGATAAAAGCAGCGATATTGCGATTTTGCGCACACTGGGCGCGAAAGATGGGCTTATCCGCGCTGTCTTCATCTGGTACGGTTTACTGGCGGGACTGGTCGGCAGCGTCGCGGGCGTGGTAATTGGTGTGATTGCGTCGTTCCAGCTCACCAATATCGTCAACGGTTTGCAGAAACTTACCGGCCATCAATTCCTGTCCGGGGACATTTATTTCATCGACTTCCTGCCTTCTGAAGTTCACTGGCTGGACGTCGGCGGCGTACTGTTAACCGCGCTGGTGCTGAGTTTGCTGGCGAGCTGGTATCCGGCACGCCGCGCCAGCCGTATTGATCCCGCCCGCGTACTCAGCGGCGGCCAGTAACCATGGTTTACGCAACACAATCTTTCAGACACAGAGAGTAAGGAGCACTTTATGCGCACACGTCATCGTCTGTGTCGGTTTCGCAAAAACAAACGTATCCGGCATCAGCGTTTCCGGTCGAATATTTTCCACCGTGATTCAATGGCGGCAGCTTCACTGAAAAAGCCGTTTGTGGTGGTGCTGACCGGTGCCGGGATTTCCGCTGAATCGGGGATCCGCACTTTCCGCGCCGCCGATGGTTTGTGGGAAGAACACCGCGTGGAAGATGTGGCTACGCCGGAAGGGTATCGCCGTGATCCGGAACTGGTGCAGCGTTTTTATAATGAACGCCGCCGCCAGTTGCAGTCGGAAGATCTCAAACCGAACGCCGCGCACTATGCGCTGGCGACGCTGGAAGAAGCGCTCGGCGATAACTTCCTGCTGGTGACACAGAATATCGACAACCTGCATGAACGCGCAGGCAGCTCCCGCGTGATCCACATGCACGGCGAATTGCTGAAAGTGCGCTGTACGCAGTCAGGGCAGATTCTGGACTGGCCGGGCGATTTAACCGTCGATGACCGGTGCCATTGCTGCCAGTTTCCTGCGCCGCTGCGTCCGCACATTGTCTGGTTTGGCGAAATGCCGCTGGGCATGGACGAGATTTATGACGCGCTGGCGAAAGCTGATTTCTTTGTGGCTATCGGTACGTCCGGGCATGTTTATCCGGCTGCCGGATTTGTACATGAAGCACGGATTGGCGGTGCCTGTGCCGTTGAGCTGAATCTGGAACCGAGCCAGGTTGAAAGTGAATTCGACATGAAGCATTACGGGCTGGCAAGTGAAGTGGTGCCCGAATTTGTGCATAAATTCCTGACCAAAAAAGATGAAGCCTGGCAATAAACCCGCCAGACCTGACGTTGCAGCCGGACTGGCGATGCCTGTTTCCCGTAATCATCGGGAGTTCATCGCCAGTTGCAACGCCGGTAACTTAAGCGTTATTCATCTTTATCGCTAAAATTGCGCCCGCCCCGAAGAGTTATCCCGTTAAACTTGGTGAAAAATGACCTGACGCAATATTCACGGTTTTCATGCTGCGCATAATAAAACCCAGCCGCCAGAGGATACCTATATGGATAAGTTGCTTGATCGTTTTCTGAATTATGTTTCTTTCGATACCCAATCTAAGCCCAATGTTAAACATACGCCGAGCACCGACGGTCAGCTGAAGCTGGCGCAGGCCCTGCGTAATGAACTGACTGAACTGGGATTTTCACAAGTTACGCTCAGCGATAAAGGCTGTGTGATGGCGACGTTACCGGGCAATGTGGCCTGGAAAGTGCCGGTCATTGGCTTCATCTCTCATCTGGATACCGCCCCCGATTTCACCGCGAAACACGTTAATCCGCAGATTGTGGAAAATTACCGTGGTGGCGATATTGCACTGGGAAATGGCGATGAAATTTTATCTCCGGTGATGTTCCCGGTTCTGCACCAGTTGCTTGGCCATACGATCATTACCACCGATGGCAAAACGCTGCTGGGGTCTGACGATAAGTCTGGCATTGCCGAAATTATTACCGCGATGGTGCGGCTGAAAAACAGCAATATCGCGCACGGTCCGGTGCGTATTGCCTTTACGCCGGATGAAGAAATCGGCAAGGGCGCGCAGAGTTTTGATATTCCGGCCTTTGGCGCGGAATGGGCGTATACCGTGGACGGCGGTGGCGTGGGTGAGCTGGAGTTTGAAAACTTTAATGCCGCCTCGGCGACCATTAAGATTGTCGGCAACAACGTTCACCCTGGCAGCGCGAAAGGCGTGATGGTGAATGCCTTGTCACTGGCGACGCGTTTCCACAATGAACTGCCGGTGGAAGAAACACCTGAACATACTGATGGTTACGAAGGTTTCTATCACCTGACCACCATCAAGGGCAACGTTGAACGCGCGGAAATGCACTACATCATCCGTGATTTCGATAAAACGCAGTTCGAAGCCCGTAAGCAAAAAATTATTGATATCGCCCATGTGGTCGGCAAAGGGTTGCATCGTGATTGCTATATCGAAGTGACGCTCGATGATCACTACTACAACATGCGCGAGAAAGTGGCCCAGCATCCGCACATTATTGCGCTGGCGCAGCAGGCGATGAAAGACTGCGATATTGAACCGATCATGAAGCCGATCCGCGGCGGAACCGACGGCGCGCAGTTATCTTTCCGCGGCTTACCGTGCCCGAACATTTTTACCGGCGGCTATAACTTCCACGGTAAACATGAGTTTGTGACGCTGGAAGGCATGGAAAAAGCGGTATCCGTGATCATGCGTATCGCCGAGTTAACGGCGAAAGAAGCGCTGAAACACTAAAAATCCCGCAAACAAAAATCGGGTAAAACTGGCGGCAAAAAAGGGGCGATGTCTGATGACATTGCCCCTTTTGTATTTGAATCAGCCGCGACGGTTAGTCGTTAAAGTACCAGTAGCCGCTGTTCACCAGCGCAGACAGCAGCGCGAGGAATGAAGGATCTTCAAGCGCATCACCGAGCATTTCTTTGGTCACGGTTTTGTGACGGGCAATCGCGTCCACCGCACCGATATGTTCGGTAGTCATCGCTTCACCGTTGACATAACAAACATCGCCGACGCGCAATACGCGCAGCCCGCCCAGACGTTCCAGCGTTTCGCCGGAGTCGAGCAGTTCGTAAATTTCACCGGCCTGATATGGCGGTTCCGGCGGGGCCAGATCCAGCTCGTGGCGCGACTGGGAAATAAACTCACCAAACCAGCTGTTGAAGTGCGTCGGGTTGCCAATCAGATCCAGCATCATGCCGCGCAGTTTATCCAGTTCGGCAGGCTGAATTTCCGCCGGATGTTCACGTTCAGTCAGTTCCGGATCGCTGTAACGGTGACTGCCCAGTTCACGGGAAAGCACGAAGTCGGCGAAACCGCTGACCATTTCACGCGCATTTGGCGCGCGGAATCCGACAGAATAGTTGAGGGAATTTTCCAGTGAATAGCCGTCGTGCGGGAAACCCGGCGGAATATATACGATATCGCCCGGTTCCAGTTCTTCATCGATAATAGCTTCAAACGGCTCAACCTGAAGAAGATCAGGATGCGGGCAATGCTGTTTCATGGCGACTTTCTCGCCCACGCGCCAGCGGCGACGGCCCGTACCCTGAATGATAAAGACGTCGTACTGATCCAGATGCGGGCCAACGCCGCCGCCGGGAACAGAGAAGGAAATCATCAGATCATCCATCCGCCAGTCAGGAATATGGCGGAAGGGTGTCATCAGGTGGGAAGATGGCTCGTGCCAGTGATCAACCGCCTGAACCAGCACTGACCAGCCGTTTTCTCCCAGATGATCGTAGCTTTCAAATGGCCCGTGGCTGACGTTCCATTTACCGTCGTGATTACTCACCAGACGGCTGTCCACCTCATTTTCCATCGCCAGTCCTGCCAGTTCGTCAGGCGAGATAGGATCGACGAAATTTTTAAAGCCGCGTTTTAACACGACAGGACGTTTTTGCCAGTAACGCTGAAGGAAATCGTTCCAGTCGAGGTCGAGTTGGTAATCCATAGTATTTCCCTTGCATTAAATGGAGGGTGGATAAAGAAGAGGACGGTCTGTAAATGATTATAACGGAAGGTGTTGCGGCTGAGTTGGGCAATTGCCAGCAAATTTCGCACTATGGTTAAGATTGCGTCGAAATGTGCTGGCAAAATGGTCGGGTAAAGGTTACTCGAGTTCGATGCCTTGTTGCAGGCCGAAGCAGACACGCATACTGGCGCCGCCAAGCGGACTGTCGCCGATGACAATTTTACCGTCGTATTGCTCGATAATGTCGTTGGCCAGTGAAAGCCCCAGACCTTGTCCCGGACGTAAGGTATCAGCACGCTGGCCGCGCTGGAAGATGACTTCACGCTTGCTTTCCGGAATGCCGGGGCCGTCGTCTTCAATCAATATCACCAGTTCATTTTCGGTATGAACGGCGCTGATTTCCACGAACTCAAGGCAGTATTTACAGGCGTTATCGATGACGTTGCCCATGACTTCCATGAAGTCATTTTTCTCGCCGACAAAGGTAATTTCCGGCGAGATATCGACCGTAATCACCACGCCTTTGCGCTGATACACTTTGTTGAGAGCAGAACATAATCCGTCAAGAATTGCGGGTACGGAATGCACTTCGCGGATCAGTAAATTCTGTTCCGAACGCAGCGTGGCGCGGTGCAGGTAATAGCCAATCTGCTGAGAAATGCGGCTGATTTGTTCCAGCATGACCGGCTCGGCTTCTTCGATGGTCATCTGTTTGCCATTTCGCAGCGCGCGCAGCGTGGACTGCAACACCGCCAGCGGCGTTTTCAGACTGTGTGTCAGATCGGCCAGCGTGGTGCGGTAACGGTCATATCGTCCGCGCTCGCCGTGCAGCAAAATATTGAGGTTTCGCACCAGCCCGCGCAATTCCCGCGGAGGATTTTCATCGAGTGATTCACGCTCATGAGTCTCCAGCTCGGCGACCTGATGAATCAGCTGTTTGATTGGCCGCAGGCTCCAGTACGCTGCCAGCCACAGCAGCGGAACCACCAGCAAAAGGTTCGCCAGCAGCACATAGCTGAACCATTCCCAGACCAGATCTGAACGCTGTAATTCCTGCGGGATCGTATCGACCACCACGATATTGAGTGCCGGTAAACGCGACGTGGCGTTGTAGGTGTTGACTGCAATGGAGTGGGTCATCGCGTTGGCGTCTGTGTCGTCGTAACTTTTCAGCTTGTCCTGCGCTTTCGGGTTATTGCCCAGCACTTCGCTGCTGATTTGCGTATCGGTATCCAGTTCATAAAAGCCCGGTTTATTCATCCAGGCTTTATCGATATGCGCTTCGAGTTCGGGGATCCGGCGTTCTGCCCACAGCAGATTGCCTTCGCCGTCGTAAATAAACACCAACGTTGGGGAATTAAGATCCAGATCGGGCGGCACGTTAATGCTCAGTTTGTTGTCACGCCACTGCGCCAGACTGAAGAATAAGTTACTTTCACCGCGCAGGAGGCGGTAAGCCGTTTTGTCGAAACTCACCATATAACCCACCACCGCCACCAGCCCGTAAGCCAGTGACAGTGCGAGCACGACCGCAGCGGTCGCCATCATAAAGCGGACGCGAAGAGAAAAAGGGTTCTTGGTACGTCCTTTCATGGCGCGTCCTTTTGAAGCGAAAACAGACAATTATGGGCGGATATCGAAACGATAACCCTGGCCGCGCACGGTGGTAATAACATCAACCGGATGTTCGGCTTGCAGCTTTTTACGCAGGCGTCCCATCAGCACGTCGACGGTGTGGCTTTCGCGCAGCTCGGCGTCCGGGTAAAGCTGAAGCATCAGGGAATCTTTGCTGACGACTTTACCGGCGTTGCGGATCAGGGTTTCAATAATGGTGTATTCGAAAGCGGTCAGTTTGATCGGCTGCTCGTTGACGGTCAGCTCGCGGCGCGACAGGTCAATCTGGAACGGCTGAAGAGTGATGACCTGCGAGGCCAGACCGCTGTTACGGCGCATCAGCGCCTGCATGCGGGCCAGCACTTCTTCGAGGTGGAAAGGTTTGGTGACGTAATCGTCGGCACCGGCTTCCAGCACCGCGACTTTGTCCTGCCAGCTTTCACGGGCGGTCAGCACCAGAATCGGCAGATTGGTCTGATGACTACGCCAGCGGCGGATCAGGCTCAGGCCGTCTTCGCCCGGCAGACCGAGATCGACAATCGCGATATCAGGCGCATGTTCGTGGAGGAAGTAATCCGCCTCTTTGGCGTCTTCCGCTGCATCAACCTGATGACCCATTTCCCGCAGTTGTACCGAGAGGTGGTGGCGTAGCAGTGCGTTATCTTCAATGACTAAAATTCGCATGGTGATTCCTTGTTCTCAGTACGCGGAAAATGATGACTAATTTGATGCGCTTAAGTCTAAATGATCCTGAAATATTTTAATCAACCCTAGCTCAACGCCGGGTAGAGAAACCTCAACAAAACATAAACGAATTATAAACGCCCTGAGCCGGGAGAAACATAAATTGTGAGGCAGATCGCTGATTAATATCAAAGGTATCATCAAGGTATTGTAAAGGTATCTTGAATGCCTGATTTCATCCGTTGCTTCCGGTGCCAGGGCACCGCGCGGATCCCTTACTCAGCAAGGATATAATAATGAAACGTACCCATCTGAAGCTGTCCGTTATGATGTTTATTGAGTGGTTTATCTGGGGCGCCTGGTTTGTGCCCCTCTGGCAATACCTCAATAAATTAGGTTTTAGTCCGTCGGAAATTGCCTGGTCTTACAGCAGCACGGCGATTGCGGCGATCCTTTCTCCGGTTCTGGTGGGCGTGATCGCAGACCGCTATTTTGCCGCTCAGAAAGTGCTCGGCTGGCTGTTGCTGGCCGGTGGCGTGCTGATGGGATTCATCGCGCTGCAAACCGAATTTTCGACGTTCTTCCCGCTGCTGGTGGTGTACGCGATTACTTATATGCCGACGGTCGCACTGACCAACAGCATTGCGTTCGCCAACATAAATGACACCGAAAAGGATTTCCCGCGTATTCGTGTGCTCGGCACGCTGGGGTGGATTGCATCCGGTCTGGTGATTGGTTTTGTACTGCCGCCGATGCTTGGCATGGGCAATATTTCTGATACCAGCCAGCCGCTGTGGATCACGGCGATTGCATCATTTGCACTGGGGATTTACAGCTTCTGGCTGCCGGATACACCGGCAAAAGGCAAAGGGCCGGTGGACATCAAAGCCCTGTTTGGCCTGAATGCGCTGGGTTTGCTGAAAGACCGGTCGTTCGCCATTTTCGCCTTATGTTCATTTCTGTTTTGCATGCCGCTGGCGTTCTATTACCAGTTTGCCAACGGCTATCTGACGCAGGTTGGCTTGCCAAACGCCACCGGCTGGATGACGCTCGGGCAGGTGTCGGAAATCTTTGCAATGCTGGCGCTGCCGTTCCTGCTTAAACGCTTTGGCATCAAAAAAGTGCTGATGCTGGGCTTCATCACCGCCGCCATCCGTTACGTCTTCTTCATCTACGGCGGCACGGCTGACGTCTGGGCCTACAGCATGCTATTCCTCGGCATTCTGCTGCATGGCGTCAGCTACGATTTCTATTTCGTTACCGGCTACATCTACGTGGATAAAAAAGCGCCAGCACATATGCGAACCGCTGCACAGGGGCTGATCACGCTGATTTGTCAGGGACTGGGCAGCTTTATCGGTAACTGGCTTGGTGGCCGGGCGATGACCACCTTTGCGCTGAGCGCGCCAAAAAATGGCATGACCTTCGACTGGTTTGCTGTCTGGGGTGTCGGCGCGATTATGGTGGCGGGCGTGATGCTGCTGTTCCTGCTGTTCTTCCGTGAACACAGTAAAACGATTACGCCGGTCAGCCTGAGTGCCTCTTCTTAAACGACACATTTTCATTTCTGGCGGGCAGGCAGCCCGCCGCAATTTTTATATCGGGAGATTTAACGATGACACAACCAGGACTTGAGAGCCGCATGCTCGGGGCGTTGTACGGACAAATGCTGGGCGATGCGCTGGGCATGCCGTCGGAACTGTGGCCGCGTGAGCGCGTCAAAAAGCATTTCGGCTGGATCGACCGTTTTCTGGATGGCCCGGCGGAAAACAATGCGGCCTGTTATTTCAAAGCCGCGCAGTTTACCGACGACACCTCGATGGCGCTGGCGCTGGCCGACGCCTTGCTGGAAGCCGACGGTAAAGTGGTGCCGGAACTGATTGCCCGCAACGTTATCCGCTGGGTCGACAGTTTCGATGCGTTCAATAAAAACATCCTTGGCCCGAGTTCCAGACTGGCGCTGGCGGAGCAGAAGAAAGGCGTGGCGATCGGCGCACTGGAAAACAACGGCGTGACCAATGGCGCGGCGATGCGCATTTCTCCGCTGGGCTGCGTGCTGCCTTCGGCTCCGCTAAAACATTTCTGTGAGCAGGTCTGGCTGGCCTCCAGCCCGACGCACAAATCGGATATTGCCGTTGCCGGTGCGGTGGTGATTGCCTGGGCGGTGTCACGCGCCATTGAAGGGGCGAGCTGGGCGGAAATCCGTCTGGCGCTGCCGGACATCGCTAAATACGCACAGACACGGGAATCCACCACGTTCAGCGCGTCGCTGGCGGCGCGTATCGAACTGGCGTTTGATACGGTGGCGAAAGCCGAAGGCACGGAACAGGCATCGGAAGCGGTGTATCAGCGGGTTGGGGCGGGCGTCAGCACCATTGAGTCTGTACCTGCGGCGCTGGCGATGGTGGAACTGGCGGGAACCTGCCCGAATCAATGCGCTATTTTATGCGCCAATCTTGGCGGCGACACCGATACCATCGGTGCGATGGCGACGGCCATTTGCGGCGCGTTAAACGGCATTGAAGCATTCAAAAAAGAGTGGCTGGATGAACTGAAACGGGTGAATCCGCAGGACATGACCCGCTACAGCGACGCATTTCAGCGTTTTCGCCGCAATGCACAGGAGGCTGGATGAGCCAGACGCACCGTGAACTTTTGCTGACCCTGACGCAGGGCGACTGGCACCAGCAATCGCCGGTTCTCGTCATCGGTGCGGCCGTGATGGATATGGTTGCGCGCGCCGATACGTTGCCGGAGCGCGGCGGTGACATTGCCGCCGATGTGACCGGGTTTCATCTCGGCGGCTGCGCACTGAATATCGCGCTGGGGCTGAAACAGCTGGGGATTCACAGCCAGAATCTTTTGCCCGTCGGCGAAGGGATGTGGAGCGACCGTCTGCGGAAGGAGATGGCTGCACGCGAAATTGTGTCTGATTTGCAGGTGAAAGGGGCGGACAACGGCTGGTGTCTGGCGCTGGTGGAACCCGACGGCGAGCGCACGTTTATCTCCGTCGACGGTATCGAAAATCAGTGGCAGCCTGGATGGCTGGCGCAGGCAACACCGCAAAACGGGCTGGTGTATGTTTCCGGTTATCAGCTGGGCGCAAAGCAGGGCACGGTGCTGACGGACTGGCTCGATACTTTACCGGACGCCGTGCGCGTGCTGGTGGATTTTGGCCCGCGTCTGGATGTTATGCCCAAAGAGCGCGTCGAACGTCTGATCCGCCCCGGTGTGATCCTGACGCTGAATCAGCGCGAAGCGGCCATGCTCGGTTTTGCTGGTGACGCAGAAAGTTTCTGCCGTCAGTTGCACGAGAAAACCCGTGAACTGGTGGTTTTACGCTGCGGCGAGCAAGGCAGTTATTATTATGGTTCAGCGGATGATTGCGGGTGGATTGCGGCGCGGAAAATTACCGTGGCCGACAGCATCGGGGCGGGCGACAGCCACTGCGCCGGTTTACTGGCCGGGCTTTCGCTGGGGCTGACGCACTGGCAAAGCATGATGCTGGCGAACTGCGTGGCGGCTTACGTGGTTTCAAAACCAGGCGGAGATTGCGCGCCAACGCTGTCGCAGCTGATTTCTTCACTCGACAGCGTCAGTTAGAAAACAGTCAGTCTTCGCTGACGAATTCGTACATGTCACTGCGGCAAAAACTTTCGCTGTACTCAATCGGGCGGTTTTGCCCGTCGAACAGCGTTTGTTTGATGATAAGCAGTGGCATCGCCTCTTTCAGCTGCAATGCCTGCAAGGTTTCCGCGTCGCTCATCGCCGCACTGACGCGGCTTTGCAGCGCGCCGAGCTCAATATTATTGCGACCGAAATAGTCATAGAGCGAAACGTCGATTTCCCCGACGTCGCGGATGGCGTCCATGATGACGTAGGAAACTGCTACCGACATCGGGCGCGTATCAATGTAGTGAATGCGTTTGAGCATGTAGACCGGCGTGTTTTCGGTGATCGCCAGTTTGCTGGCAATCAGCGCCGAAGCGGGCACCTGATCGCGGCTGATCCACAGCGTATCCGGCTTGCGCCCCTGAAGCATGACTTCGCGGGAAAACCCTTTCACACCGGCCAGCGAATAAGCCAGACGGGCATCGGTCGCTTTTTTGATAAAGGTGCCGTAACCCCGCGAGCGCCCGATATGGCCGTCTTCTTCCAGCCTGGCGAGCGCCTTTCGCACGGTGATACGCGAAATGCCCAGAATTTCAGTGAACTGGCGTTCGCTCGGCAGAAAGTCGCCGTCCTGTAAAATTCCGGTTTCCAGTGCATGACGCACCGATTCGTTAAAGCACAAATACAGGGGCATTGTGCCCGCCTGAGCCAGATCGGTTTTCAGTTTTTCCAGCACCTGCTGGTTGGTGTCCATGCTCATGAAGTCGGTCTTCCAATGCGTAGGGAATGGGCTCTATTTTAGAAGGACAGAGATTTTTTGCAGTGACATTTTGCGCGCCGCGGTCACATAAAAAAAGGCGACCCGGAGGTCGCCTGAGATTGGCCACATGTAATGCCTGAGCAAAGACTTACTTCAGCTCATCAACCATGGTGGTGGCGCGCCCAATGTAATTGCCCGGCGTCATGGCTTTCAGACGGACTTTCTCTTCTTCCGGTAATTCCAGAGAATCAATAAAGGCCTGCATACCTGTTGCATCAACACGTTTACCACGGGTCAGCTCTTTCAGCTTCTCGTATGGCTTTTCGATGCCATAACGACGCATCACGGTCTGGATTGGTTCCGCCAGCACTTCCCAGTTGTGATCCAGTTCGTTCGCCAGATTTGCTTCGTTCACTTCCAGCTTGCTGACGCCTTTCAGGGTGGCCTGATACGCAATCAACGCATAACCCAGACCCACGCCGAGGTTACGCAGCACGGTGGAGTCGGTCAGGTCACGCTGCCAGCGGGAAACCGGCAGTTTGCTGGCCAGGTGCTGCAACACCGCGTTGGACAAGCCAAGGTTGCCTTCGGAGTTTTCGAAGTCAATCGGATTCACTTTGTGCGGCATGGTAGAAGAACCGATTTCGCCAGCAATAGTGCGCTGTTTGAAGTGGTTCAGGGCGATGTAACCCCAGATGTCGCGGTCGAAGTCGATCAGGATGGTGTTGAAACGCGCCACGCAGTCAAACAGCTCAGCGATGTAGTCGTGCGGCTCGATCTGTGTGGTGTACGGATTCCAGTTAATGCCCAGAGAAGTCACGAACTCTTCGCTGAATTTATGCCAGTCCACTTCCGGGTACGCCACGATGTGGGCATTGTAGTTGCCAACGGCACCGTTGATTTTGCCGAGGATTTCGACGTTTTGCAGTTGTCTGAACTGGCGATCCATACGGTAGGCGACGTTAGCCAGCTCTTTACCGATAGTAGATGGCGTAGCAGGCTGACCGTGGGTGCGCGACAGCAGCGGAATGTCACGGTGTTTGTGCGCCAGATCTTTAATCCCATCAATGATCTGTTTCCAGTACGGCAGCACCACGTCCTGACGCGCGGTTTGCAGCATCAGCGCGTGGGAAAGGTTGTTGATGTCTTCAGACGTACAGGCAAAGTGAATGAACTCGGACACCGCGTGCAGGGCAGGGATACCGGCCACTTTTTCTTTCAGGAAATACTCGACCGCTTTGACGTCATGGTTGGTGGTTTTTTCGATGTCTTTAATGCGCTGAGCGTCATTCACATCAAAATTGGCCACTAACTGGTCGAGGAAAGCGTTTGCGTCGGCATCAAAAGCAGGAACTTCCTTGATTTCTGCACAGGCTGCCAGTTTTTGCAGCCAACGTACTTCAACCTGCACACGGAATTTCAGCAGGCCAAATTCGCTGAAAATAGTACGCAGCGCGCTGACTTTATCACCGTAGCGTCCATCAACGGGGGAAACGGCGGTCAGTGAGGATAATTCCATCGGTAGCAACTCCTGGGGTCTTATTAACAATGAGCGAGAATACTTTTCGCCTGTTCAAACAAGCGATTACGGGAAAACATCAGTTGCAGGCGTCCACCGCCCACCTGGTGCCACAGCACGGCGGAACGGATGCCAGCCAGTAAAATGGCGCGGACCTTCGCCTGAACCTGCGGATTTTGCAAAATTGCCGGTGAACCGGTGACCTGAATGCGCGGGCCTGCCGGGCTGACGACGTCGACATAAATTGAGGCCAGCGAGCTAATCATCGTGTCGGATTCGAGCTCGAAATGCGCCAGCTGGCGGTCGAGCTGATCGATACGTTCACCGAGCTGATTCATGGCGGCTTTATTGGCGTAGAGCTTACGCTCAAGCACCATCAGGCTTAATGCGTAACGCGTTAACTCAGCGCCCGGCCCCTGACGGTTGGCGTTCAGCACGCCCAGCAGCGTTTCCAGCCCCATCTTCAAGTTAGCTTCATTATTACCGTATACCGCCAGCGTGGATGCCGGATTCATCTCCAGCAGGCTGCGCAGTGACACTGACATTTCTTCCTGAGCGCAATTGCCTTCATGGGCAAGTTGCTGGACCAGGCGCGCTGCCTGACAGATCCCCGCCAACGCCAGCGTAATGTCATAATAATTTTTAGCCACGTTTACTCCTGTAAGCGTTTTGAAACGATGAGACGCAGTGACAAAGAAGATAGCCCAAACTAATGGCGACAGATCATGCCATAAAACTGACCCTAAACACAGTTCGGAATCAGTGCAGATCGTCACAGGCGGGCAGAAAAAAAGCGGGACGCCCGAAAGCGTCCCGATTTCATACACCTGTTGGCGCTGTATCAGGCCTGAAGCGGCAGGCGCTGTTCAATGACGCCGCCGCCGAGGCAGATTTCGCCAAGGTAAAACACGGCAGACTGGCCCGGTGTGACGGCAGCAACCGGCGCGTCAAAGCGCACTTCAATGCGGTCTTCGCCCAGCGGCGTGACGACGCACGGAATGTCTTCCTGACGGTAACGGGTTTTGACGGTGCACGTCAGCGGCGCGGTCAGCGGTTTGCGATCAACCCAGTGAAGCTGTTGCGCAATCAGCCCGACGGACATCAGACGCGGATGTTCATGGCCCTGAGCAACGTACAGAATGTTGTTTTCCACATCCTTTTCAACGGTGTACCACGGCTCTTCGCTACCTTCTTTCTGGCCGCCGATGCCCAGACCTTTGCGCTGGCCGAGCGTGTGGTACATCAGCCCCTGATGTTGCCCCATCACCTGACCATCAACGCTTTTAATCACGCCAGGCTGCGCCGGCAGATAGCGGCCAAGGAAATCGCGGAATTTACGCTCACCGATAAAACAAATGCCGGTGGAGTCTTTTTTCTTCGCGGTGATGAGATCGAGCTCTTCGGCAATGCGGCGCACTTCCGGTTTTTCCAGCTCACCGACCGGGAACAGGCTCTGTGCAACCTGCTCATGACCCAGCGTGTAGAGGAAATAGCTTTGATCTTTATTGCCATCGACGCCGCGCAGCAGGTGGCTGATGCCGTCGATATCCTGGCGGCGCACGTAGTGACCGGTCGCGATGCAATCCGCGCCCAGATCTTCTGCGGCAAATTCCAGGAAGGCTTTGAATTTGATCTCTTTATTGCACAGGATATCCGGGTTTGGCGTGCGTCCGGCTTTATATTCCTCGAGGAATAATTCGAACACGTTGTCCCAATATTCCGCCGCGAAATTGACGGTGTGCAGTTCGATACCCAGCTTGTCGCACACGGCCTGCGCATCGGCAAGATCGGTGGCTGCTGTGCAATATTCTTCGTCGTCATCCTCTTCCCAATTTTTCATGAAGAGGCCCTCAACCTGGTAACCCTGCTGTTGCAGAAGGTACGCAGAGACTGAGGAATCGACACCGCCGGACATCCCGACGATCACTTTTTTCTGGCTGTTGTCAGACATAATTGTCCCGAAACACATGAATTAATTGTCCGGTACTGACGGTGTTTTTCTGATGCTTGTCCCACGAGGATGAAGGCCGCGCGCAACAAAAACACCACAGAAACCCGAACAGAGAGGTACTACGTAAATACTGAAGCGCGAAATTTTATCACGTCAGGCCGGTTGCTGCATTGCTGATTCACAGGAGGCAACAACCGGTGCGAAAGACTTTTTCTGCGCGCTTACTCCGGCAGATTAAAATTGTGCAGAATTTCCAGAGGGTAACGCGGGGATTTCTGATAACAGCGGATGCTTTCCGCCACCAGCGGTGAGCGTAACTGAGACGACCCGATAATGTCTTCGGCACTGACCCAGCGGCACTGATCGATATCGTCATCCTGTGGCGCGGTGTCCAGAATTTCCGGTAAATCAATCACAAACGCGAAGCGCAGAAACGGCGTGCCGTCCGGCGCCTGCCACTGATGCAATCCGAGAAAAGACTGCGGTTCGGCGTGAATACCCGTTTCTTCGTACAGCTCGCGTTTTGCTGCGCTGACCAGCGTTTCGTCAGCTTCGAGATGGCCAGCCGGTTGATTCCAGGTCACTTTCCCGTGAATGGTTTCTTCAACGACCAGAAACTTTCCCTGCGCCTGAACGACGCAGGCGACGGTGACGTGCGGTTTAAACATGCGGGATCTCCTTCCATTGACCGGGTTGTAAGTCGCCGAGGGAAAATTCGCCCATGCTGTAGCGGATCAGGCGTAACGTCGGGAACCCGACATGTGCCGTCATGCGACGAACCTGACGGTTCCTTCCCTCGTACAAAGTGATTTTCAGCCAGGTCGTCGGGATCGCTTTACGTTCGCGAATTGGCGGATTGCGCGGCCAGAGCCATTCCGGCTCACCGACAATTTCAGCACCGGCGGGCAGGGTGGGGCCATCTTTCAGCGTGATACCGTGGCGCAATGCTTCGACGGCGGCGGTATCCGGCACTCCCTCGACCTGCACGTAGTAAATCTTGCCGGTGCGTTTACCTGGCTGTGTCAGTGCTGCCTGCAGTTTGCCATCGTTGGTCAGCACCAGTAAACCTTCGCTGTCCCGGTCGAGGCGCCCGGCGGCATAAACATCTGTTAATGAAATGTAATCTTTAAGTGTGGCCCGACCCGCCTCATCAGTGAATTGTGGCAGTACATCAAACGGTTTATTGAAAAGAATCACCTTTACCGGCCCTTTTGGGGCAGATTGTTCTTTGGCTGGCCTTTTGCTGAAACGTTTAACGTTGTGATTTTTAAAAGATAGCGGGTTCATAGGCATTGAAGTTAGAGAGAATTAGCGCATTATACTTGAAAAATGTTTCGGATTGGCTAGCGAGAAATATTCGAGTAATATCGACCGGCATCTTACAAATTTTTAACAAAAATGCGCTCGAAGGAGAGGTTAATGGAAAGCAAAGTAGTTGTTCCGGCTGAAGGTAAAAAGATTACAGTAGACGCTCAGGGTAAACTGGTCATTCCTAATAATCCTGTTATCCCATTCATTGAAGGTGATGGTATCGGTGTTGACGTGACGCCTGCCATGATCAAAGTCGTTGATGCGGCTGTTCAGAAAGCCTACAAAGGCGAGCGTAAAATCTCCTGGATGGAAATCTACACCGGCGAGAAATCCGTAGAACTGTACGGCAAGGACGTATGGCTGCCAGAAGAAACTCTCGACCTGATCCGTGATTACCGTGTTGCCATCAAAGGCCCGCTGACCACTCCGGTTGGCGGCGGCATTCGCTCCCTGAACGTGGCACTTCGCCAGCAACTCGACCTGTACATCTGTCTGCGTCCGGTTCGTTATTACACCGGCACACCAAGCCCGGTAAAACGTCCTGAAGATACCGACATGGTGATCTTCCGTGAGAACTCCGAAGATATCTACGCAGGTATCGAGTGGAAAGCCGGTTCTGCTGAAGCGGACAAAGTCATCAAATTCCTGCAAGACGAAATGGGCGTGAAGAAAATCCGTTTCCCACAGGAATGTGGTATCGGTATCAAACCTTGCTCCGAAGAAGGCACCAAACGTCTGGTTCGTGCGGCGATTGAATACACCATTACCAATGATCGTGACTCCCTGACGCTGGTTCATAAAGGCAACATCATGAAGTTCACCGAAGGTGCCTTCAAGGATTGGGGCTACCAGCTGGCGCGTGAAGAGTTCGGCGGTGAGCTGATCGACGGCGGGCCTTGGGTGAAAATTAAGAACCCGAACAACGGCAAAGACATCATCATTAAAGACGTTATTGCTGACGCATTCCTGCAACAAATCCTGCTGCGTCCGGCTGAATACGATGTTATCGCGTGTATGAACCTTAACGGTGACTACATCTCTGACGCCCTGGCGGCGCAGGTTGGCGGCATCGGTATCGCACCGGGCGCAAACATCGGTTCTGATTGCGCACTGTTCGAAGCCACTCACGGTACTGCACCGAAATATGCCGGTCAGGACAAAGTGAACCCGGGCTCAATCATTCTGTCCGCAGAAATGATGCTGCGTCATATGGAATGGTTCGAAGCCGCAGACCTGATCGTCAAAGGCATGGAAGGCGCTATCGCCAACAAAACTGTGACTTACGATTTTGAACGTCTGATGGAAGGCGCTAAGCTGCGCAAATGTAGCGAGTTTGCCGACGACATGATCGCAAATATGTAATTTCAGTTCGCTGAAACAGAATAACGGGAGCCTGGTGCTCCCGTTTTTTATGGCTGACGGGTATGAGGGGCAGTTTAGCTGAGCGGGTTTTGCGGCTGATTATCGTCCTTGTCCTGCAGCTTGCCTTCGTAGCCCACCAGAAAAAATGCCCTGGACGGATGTTTCGCACTGGCGGAAAAGAACTCGGCCACCAGATCTTTATCCAGACTGTATTTACGCGACAAAACGCCCGCCTCGAATGCGGCATTGTTATCATCACCAGTGATCTGCGCCCGGGTGTGTGCAAATCCCAGCACAAAGCCCCGTAAATACTCTTTGCAATAGCCTGATACTTGCGCAGCAGGCCACGCGCTTTCGGCGGTCAGGCCCGCTTTTAGCCCTTTCCCAAAATGGTTTTGCATTTCAAAATCCTCGTCGAACAAGCGCTGTATAATAAATCATATAGCGATTATTCAGGCAATGACTTACAGCAAGAGAATTGAGGTTTGTGAAAAGGTCGCTCCCGGGCAAAGCGGGCATGTTTAAGAAAAAAGAATTTCAGTTAGAAGAGAAAGAGAGAATTAATTTGCGTTAAGTTTTGTCGGCGCTTTGAATTTTTTCACCGGAGATTCAGCAGGGTAAGGGTTTATTTCACCGGTCTTATTGTGCATCGCAGGCAGCGGTGTTAAATATGAGCGACTTTTTGCCACAGGACGGACCTTTTGTTACGTTCACTCCTCTCCAGCTCACTGTTCCGCATCGATCTGCGACGTCTGATTCTGATCTTAGCCGTAATGAGCGCCTTCGTGACGCTTGCAAACAGCTTTTATGCCAGCTATCGCGTACAGCGCCAGTTGCTGATCGACAATACGCTTGAAGAAAATCGCGTTTATGCGACGAAGCTTGCGTCCAGTACCGAACAGTTTATCAAAAGCATGCAAAAGCAACTGGCCTACAGCGCAGTGATTGCGGCAGGCCACTTTGACGATCCTGCCATTCTTCAGTCCGAAACCGCTCGCCTCAAATACCAGACGGACAGCTTCAATTCAGTGGTGATCACCAATGCCCGTGGAAAAGTGCTGGCGACATCGCCGGACAGCTTACAGCTTGTCGGACATGTGCTGACGACGCCAGGCGCGGTGGAAGCCCTGAAAGAACGGCGCCCGCTGATCAGCAAACCTTATATTTCTGCGGCGCAGAACCTGGTCATCATTATCTCGACGCCGGTTTTTACCGCCGACGGAAAGTACCTTGGGTATATCGGCGGCACCATTTACCTGAAGCAAAAAAGCATTTTGAATGAACTGCTGGGCGAGCATTTCTATCGTGACGGTTCCTACATCACGGTGCTCGACGAAGACCGGCGCATCCTTTATCACCGTGACGCCAGCCGTATCGGCGAGGTGATGAAGCCACATCCGATGACAGAAATTGTCCGAACGGCGACCAACGGCAGCCTGATGGTGGAAGGCGTCGGCGGGGATCAGATGCTGGCCGGTTACGCGGTTGTGCCTTCTTCCGGCTGGGAGATTGTGACGCTTCGTCCGACCGACGCCACGCTGAAACCGCTGGAAGGGCTGATGGTTAAAGTGCTTAAACATCTGACACCGCTGGCCGTCCTGACACTGCTTGCCGTCTGGTTGTTCTCGCGGCTGATCGCCCGTCCGCTGTGGCTGCTGGCGCGCAATGCGAACGAAATGGATAACCCGGATGTTTCGGTTAATATCCGCGAAATTCCGTCGTGGTACTTTGAATCCAACCAGCTGAAACGTGCGCTGCTGATTGGTATCAGTCTGTTGCAGAAAAAAATCGGTAAGCTGAAATTTGAAGCGCAAACCGACCCGATGACCGGCCTGTTTAACCGGCGCGGGCTGGCCATGACGCTGGAATCCGTGGCGCAGCTGCGCCAGCAGTTTTCAGTCATTGCGCTGGATATCGATCACTTCAAATCTATCAACGATTCTTATGGCCACGATGTTGGCGATGAAGTGATTAAATCAATGGCGGAGCAGATCCGCCATAACGCGCGCGAAACAGACATTCTATGCAGGGTTGGCGGAGAGGAGTTTCTTGTCCTATTGCCGCGCACGGCGCTGGCTGAAGCGGAAATGATTGCTGAACGTCTTCGCGAAAATGTTGAAAGTCTGGAACTGCCGGGTATCCGGCCAATCACGATTTCGCTGGGCGTGGCGCACTGGCACTATTTGCAGGGCGATCCTGATACGTCGCTGAAAAGAGCCGACGAAGCGCTGTATAAAGCGAAACAGGATGGCCGTAACCGCGTGGTGGTCTCTGAGCCGTAATTTTTACGTGATATCAGGGCATTAACTGCCCTGATTTTTACCGGTTATTTCGCAGCAGCGGCGGCCTGCTGTTTCTTTTCCTGCGCGGCAAGATGGTGCCCGATAGCGCAACCTGCCACCGCGCCGATGACCGCGTGGTGTTTCAAATGCCCTGCAACGCCTCCCACGACTGCGCCCTTAAGGCAACCTGCTGCATGGGCAAATGAGCTCATCAGTAATATGCTGCACATGACCGCGCCGAAGATTGTTTTTTTCACCTGATTTCCCCTGAATGAACAATTAGTGCTGTGGCAGAAAATGTCATAACAGGTGCTGGTTTGTCATTTTTCTATCTGTAAGCAGGTGCTGCTGATGTTACGCCTTGTGCTGCAAAATCCTGCTGGCGTGAGGGAGTTTGGGATAAGGACGGGTTACAACTGCTGAAGCGGTTAACGGCTCATTGAACATCGGTTTACTTTGCATCCCGCTGGTCGGGGTCTTCACTTTTTTTAAGTCTGCTAAACTTAATATCAGTAACCGGCGAAGATCCCTTTCTTCGCTGTATCCGGTTATTTTCCACCCGTGAAGAAGGATGCCGCTATGACGCATCAAGAACAATTGCAGGCCCTGATGGTTCGCATTGACGCGCTGGAACAACGTGAAAGACAACTGACTTATGCTTCAAATGCTTATCAGGCAATTTTGACCACGTTACTGGGCATTCTGGATAAACCTACGCGCGATCGGGTGATCAGCATGGTAGACCAGGCTCACGATGTGGCTTATACCAAAGCAAATCTGGAGCAGAAAGGGAATATTCTCGGCACGGATGACATCACTCAGCGCATTTTCTTATTCGCGCAGGGGCGTGCATCGCAGCCTAAGTGAACGCAATTGCAGGATTTATTCGTGACTCGTTTCCTAAAAGGCGACGAGGATTTTGTTTATCCCCTGTTCAGGAACGGCGGTCGGCTTTTAACATATTGATGGCCGCGCCAAGTAAAATACGACGCTGAACGCCGGTGGCGCAGGCCAGTTGCTCGTCGAGATAACCAATCAGCGCATCGGCACTCAGAGGCTCCCCTCTGTGACGCATCTGAATCACGCCATCACCGATAATACGCGCCACTTCATCCCAAAGCGGTTGGATCTCACTTTGCGAGAATTTCATGACAGCTCCCGTTTGTGTGATTTACGTACAATCTACCATCTGAGTGGCGTGTGGCAAGTGCGCGGGCTGAGATCGGGTAGCAGGGCGAAAATGAGTTCCTTCCGGCACGTGGGCCGGAAGGGGGGGAGCGCAATGCGTTAGTGCTTAATCACATACAAATCTTTGGTGTAGACGTAATTGAGCAGGCTGTCGTTGAAGCCGCCGACGTAAGGTTTCACCAGACGGGTGCTTACATAATGGTACAGCGGGATGACCGGAGATTGGTCCGTCAGAACCTGCTCTGCCTGCTGATACGCTTTGCCAACATCCGCTTTATCCGTCGCTTTTAATGCATCGTTCAGCGCCTGATCGTAAGTGGCATTGCTGAATTTAGGTGTATTTTCGCTGTTGCCGGTACGCAGCGTATTCAGGAACGTGGACGGCTCGTTGTAGTCCGCAATCCAGGCGTAACGAACCACTTCGTAGGTCCCCTGATGCATGGTATCCAGCATGGTTTTCCATTCCTGATTCTGCAAAACGGCATCCACGCCGAGATTTTTTTTCCACATAGACGCCGCCGCGATGGCAATACGCTGATGGGCTTCTGACGTGTTGTACAGAAGATTGAATTTCAGCGGATGATCCGGACCAAAACCGGCTTCTTTCAGCAATTTCTTCGCTTCTTCGTTACGCTGGTCCTGCGTCAGGCTGGCATCTTTCGGTTTGGCAAATGTAAATCCACCGGTGTTATCCGGCGTCAGATGCCAGGCTGGCGTCTGTCCCTGACCCAGCACTTTGTCGGCAATAATCGATTTATCAATTGCCAGATTCAGCGCCTTACGCACGCGGACATCGTTAAATGGCGGTTTCTGTGTGTTCATCGCGTAGTAATAAACCGCGAGATACGGGCTGACATGAACCTGAGAACCCAGCTCTTTTTTCAGCGAGGCAAACAAGGGTGCCGGAATGGTATTGGTAATGTCTATTTCACCGGCTTTGTAACGGTTAACATCCGCCGTGCCGGAAGCAATTGGCAGATAGGTCACTTTATTGATGACGGTATGCGCGTTATCCCAGTAGGTTGCATTACGGACTGCTGTTATACGTTCGTTAACCGTCCAGGTATCCAGTTTAAAAGGACCGCTGCTGGTGAGGTTGCCGGGCTGAGTCCATTTATCGCCGAATTTTTCGACATCTTCCTGACTGATTGGCGAAAGTGAAGGGTGCGCCAGCATGCCGAGGAAGTAAGAAAGCGGCTGGTCGAGGGTGACTTCCAGCGTATTTTTATCCAGCGCTTTGATCCCTAACTGGTCAGCCGCTTTTTTGCCCGCGATGATTTCACTGGCATTGAGGACGTGCATGCTGCCCAGATAACTTTCGTAAGGTGAAGCGGTTTTAGTGTCGATCAAACGACGCCAGCTGAAAACAACATCTTGTGCGGTAATCGGAGAACCGTCAGACCAGACAATGCCGGGGCGTAAATGGAATACCCAGGTTTTCTGATCTTTCGTTTCCCAGCTTGCGGCCAGCGAGGGTTGTGGATCGCCCTTGTTATCAATGGTAATCAGGCCCGCAAACAGATCACTCAGAATATTGAATTCAACATCGCTTTCCACTTTATGCGGATCGAGAGAGGCGGGTTCACTTCCGTTATTGCGCACGATTTCTTGTTTTGCTGCCAGCTCAACTCCTGCGGGAACGGTCGCAGCGTAGCTGGTAAACGGTGCCAGAAAGGCACTGGAAAGAAGGACTGCGAGGGGAAGTTTCTGAAAGCAGCCATAAGTTTTACGTATCGTCATTGCCATTTCCTGCCCTGTCAATATGGTTAAATATCAATGAGTAACAGGGTATTGATACCGTTCTTCTGACACTTTAGCAATCTTTATGAAATATTTTATTGCCACGTTGTGAAAGCGGGCACAAGGGCTAATATCCGGCATTCTCATGTGCCGGGATCCAGTAACCATCAATAAAATCTTCAATAGGGTAACAGCCGGCCTGGCGTAAACCTTGCTGGTGCATGGCGACAGTGCATTGCGCCTTCGTATTAAAGGCATCCACGACCAAATCTTCGCATCCACCGCCGAGATAACAGATGGTCAAAACAAGTGCGAACATCGTGCTCCTCCTTTGTTGTCACCTGATTAAGCATAGAAGGAATGTCCGGGTAGCGACACAAAACGGGATTCGTTTGCTGATTCTTTGTCCAGTTATAGCGAGGCGAAATACAAGAAAGGAGAGGATAGAGAATTTCATCCATGTGCGTGATATTCTCGCGACCATAATTTTTACGAATGGCTTTTGTGGGAGGAGTATCTGATGTCCGATTCTTTAAACAGAGAACAGGAAATTGAATCTGATTTGGTGGCGTGCCAGCTGGTTATCAAACAAATTCTGGATGTGATCGAAATTATTGCGCCAGCGGAAGTTCGCGAGAAAATGTCTCACCAACTGAAGAGCATTGATTTCAGTAAACATCCTGCCGGAGCGGATCCGGTCACTAAGCGCGCTATCGAAAAGGCTATTTCACTCATTGAGCTGAAATTCACCCGACACGACAGTTGATACTTTTGTTATGCCCGCCGCCGGGACGGGCATAACAACCCACATTTTTTCTCTACTTATTATCAACCACTTCGCCGACCTGCTTGAAAATCGGGCAGTTAGCCACGCCAATTACGCCGCTGTCGGAATGGATATACTGCGAGCTGACAATGCCGCGCGCGGTGAGATACTGGCATTTCAGTCCAAGACCCGCTGCATTTTCACTGCTGCCGACGGTCACACCATAGCCGGAAAAAAGAAAAACGGCGTAAATAACGGCCAAAACAATAATCGTTTTAATCACACTCATCCCACAACTCCCCATGTTCATCCTGACGCTTCAGGATATTGATAAGTCTAGTAGAAGTTATTTCCGGGTAAATGTCATTCCAGCCAATTCTGAATCGCGGCTTTCGGGCTGAAAGCAAAAAAAATGGCCCCTGAAAAGGGGCCATTTGATTACTTAACTCTGCGTCAGACAGAGATCAGGCAGAAATTACCAGCGGTATTTCATACCCACGTTTGCTGCCCACGGCTGGTCAACATCGCTGCCGCCCAGGTAGTTAGCACCCGCGTAAACGGTGAAGTTTTTGCTCATATCGAACTGACCGCCTAAACCAACGCGAACTGCTGAACCATCGATGCCGTTATCGATACGGTCGCCGTTGATATCTGCATCATTGTTGGCATCTTCATAAACGTATGCCAGTGTTGCGTAAGGGCTGATGGCCTGATCGGCACCCAGGTCGAAGGTGTAACCGATGTTGGTACCCAGCTCGTAACGCATGCTGTCATAAGCCTGATCGCTGACGCGCATGTTGTTGCTCATGCTGTAGTCATCATCGCCAATGAAGACGCCGGTGATGCTTGCATACGGCGTCAGGTAAGCTTGTGGTGCGAATTTCCAGTCATAACCGGCTTTCAGACCGAAGCCCCATGCATCTGTTGAGTTATCACCCGACACCTGCTGACCATCGCTCATGGTGCTGTCAGTGGAGTTGCTAAAGTGGCTGTAGCTCAGAGAGGTATCAAAGAATACGCCGTTTTTGAAGTCCAGGCTGGAGTAAACGCGTGCTGACTGGCTGTCAGTATCCACATCTGCGTTATCCATAGACAGACTGGATTTCGCGAAGCTCGCCGCCATACCGACCAGCAATTGACGATCGCCACCCCCTTCAGTAACTTTATCCAAACCAACCATGATGCCGTTAACGTCCTGATCGTAATCAACAACGCCATTGTCGCCGTTTTGTTGACCGCCAAAGTAGTTAACCCATACGCCGCCTTTGTCATCACCCTGGGGGTGACGCGAGCTATCCATACGGTTGCTCAGAGTATCCTGTTCCATATGCCAGGTTGCAGCGTTAGAAGAAGGCAGGCTCAGCGCCGCGTTAGCGGTAGAAGTGATGCCTTGTTTAGCCAGAACAACGGTATCGCCAACTTGTTCTGCCTGATACTTATAAGCACCCAGATCAGCGGTATTTGCGTGAGTGAAGGATGCGTTGCCACCGTAAGTTCGGATCAGTTCTTTGTTTTGATAATCTGCAACGCGGCCTGCGCCGGTTGCGTTATCAATACGAACCTGATAGTTACCGTTAGTCACGCCGTTAACCGCCAGGTGGCCATCGGAATTCATACCGATAGTACCGCGATCGTAAACGTAATCCGCAGCAGTTTTGTCGCGGGCGTTGTTCATGTCGGAGTTCAGAACATATTCACGGCTGCCAACGTTGAAGGTACCGTCATCAGTCAGCACCATATTGTGAGTATCAACTTCACCAGCGCCTAAGTTCAGCTGAGAACCATTACCTACGGCAATGGTGTTCGCGTACAAAGAAGCGGTTTCTTCAGCCAGAGTGGCTTTACTGCCTGAGTTCAGGATCAGTGCGTCAGTTGCAACGCCGCCGTGTGCTGCAATTTTCAGGCTTGACTGATTTGTCAGAGAGATGTTGTCTGCAAGCAGAGTCGAATCAACAACATTCAGCTGTGACTGGTTATTCAGGGTCAGATTGTCAATGTTGGATACCTTTGTGGTATCCCACTCAGAACCATTGTTCAGAGCAACATTGAACAGACCGCTCTGATAGACGCTGTCGCCGATTAAAAGGTTGGTTGTGTTGCTGTAAAGTGAATCCGGCCAGATGCTGTTAGCCGCGCGGTCATACAAAGTATAATCTTTGTCGACGTTTGAAGTCGCTGCACCAACCCATTTACTGCCATTATCCAGGGTCAAATTCAGTTCGTCGGTGTCATCCCAACCATTAGTATCAAGATTGCCGTCGCCATTGCTGTCGTGGCCACCCTTATAATAATTATTGTCAAATGTGCTTGTGAAAGTCACATCGCCTTTAATCGTGGAATTATTAAAGACGGCGTTAGTCTTCATTGAGTTATCTTGCGCAGTTGCTGCTACAGATAGCGCAACATCATCGCCAGGATTTGTTGCGCCGTCGGTTCTTGAACCGTAATCGCTAGGTTTATCTGACTGACCATAAAAACTATTACTATTCAGTTCACTGTATGAACCTGAAGTCAGAACAGAATCATTAACGGTGATATTCGTATCGTAGGTATTACCATTATTAACAGTGGTATCAGCCCAACCATAACCTTGCGTCAGCGCAATGCCAGCAACATGGGAATTGTTCTGGATAACGATGTTGCTTTCTTGCTCAAGTGTTACGGCAACACCCAAAGGGCTTTGTTGAATAAATCGAACTTTTGGCCGTAATCAGGATCAGATCACCACATTCCCGATCCTGTAGC
>NZ_JAEMGT010000086.1:0-39663 GCF_017655185.1 Rahnella sp. ChDrAdgB13
ATGAGGCGATGCTGCATTTTACCTGCGGCATCATTATCTGGAATAAAATCCTATTGGGATAGGCTCTAAGGAATAGAAAATGAAATACTCTGCTGAAAAACTGGCCGCATTCTTTGACCATACCAATCTGCATGCGTATGCGACCAAAGAAGATTTCCAAAAACTGTGTGATGAAGCGAAGGAATACGGTTTTGCGTCTGTTGCTATCAACTCCTGGCCGGTTGCCACCTGCCGCCAAATGCTGGAAGGTTCATCCGTGCTGACCGGCGCGGCGATTGGTTTCCCGCTGGGGCAGATGACCATTGCCGCCAAAGTGTTTGAAGCACAGGATGCCGTTAATAATGGCGCGCAGGAATTCGATTATCTGCTGAATGTCGGCAAAGTCAAAGAGCATGACTACGCTTATATCAGAGAAGAAATGGCGGCGCTGGTGGCTGTCGCCAATAAAGCCGGGATTGTGTCGAAAGTCATTTTCGAAACCTGTTACCTGACGACAGATGAAATTATTCAGGTCGCCAAAATCGCTGCTGAAGTGAAACCGGGCTTTGTTAAAACCTCCACAGGATTCGGCACGGCGGGCGCAACGGCTGAACACGTCAAATTAATGAAAGAACACGCGGGCGAACACGTTCAGGTTAAAGCTGCGGGTGGAATTCGCACGCTGAGCGACGCGCTTGCCATGATTGATGCAGGCGCTACGCGTCTGGGCAGCTCTGCCGGAATAAAAATCGTTAATGAACTTCTCGCTGCCAAATAGTATTCAGAAAACTGGCCTGTGATACAGGCCGGTAAATAACGAAACATGCCCTGACTGAGGCTGAAAATGAATAAAATGATTAATGTGTGTCTGATTGGTTGTGGCCGCGCGGGGATGATTCATGCCCGGAATTATAACGGTAATCTTCGTCATGCCCGGTTAATTGCAATATGCGATCCCGACGAGGGGAATCTGGCGGAAGTACAGAAAGAACTTCAGGTGGAATATCAATATACCGATTATCGCGAAGCCCTGAAAAACGAAAATATTGATGCCATTGTGGTGGTGACACCGACGCATTTACACCGCGATATTGTGGTTGCCGCCGCGAAAGCCGGAAAACATATATTCTGCGAAAAGCCGATGGCCGGAACGGAAGAAGAATGCAACGACATGATCGACGCATGTCGGGAATATAACGTCAAATTACAATTAGGTTTTATGCGCCGTTTTGATGAGAATTTTAAAACGGGCAAGGAGGTGATTGAAAATAAAACTGTCGGCGAAGTGACGTTACTAAAATCACTGACCCATGGGCCGAGCGAGCCTAAAGAGTGGATGTTCGATATTTCCAAAAGTGGCGGGCCGGTTGCTGAAGTGAATAGCCACGATCTCGATACGCTCAGGTGGTACGCCGGAGCCGAAGTGAGCATGATCCACGTCATCGGCCATAATTTCCGGTCACCGGAAAAAGCCGAGGAATACCCCGACTATTACGATACCTGCGCCGTCATGATGCAGTTCACCAACGGCATCATCGGCATGATCGACGGCGCGCAGTACGTCCGTTACGGCTACGATGCCCGCGCGGAAATTCTCGGCACGCATGGCATTGTCAAAGTTGGCCGGCAGAACAGCAATAATGTTGAAGTGGTGACGCAAGACAAAACCATTCAGGCGCAATCCATGCCGTCCTGGACGAAGTTATATCAGGAAGCCTATGTGCGCGAAGCCGAAGCCTTTATCGACGCCATCCGTCACGACACCGGAACACAGGTCACCGGCCACGACGGGAAAATGGCGCTGATTCTGGTGCGGGAAGGGCTGAAGTCCCTTCGCGAAAAGCGCCCGGTCTTTATTGAATAATCTGTCAGTATGAATAATCTGCGAGTTATAAGATAAGTAAATGTGATTCCGGCATGATTTCCCGCGTATCCCGAAAAACAAATTTCGTGAATGTGGGATATCATGCGGTATGCGTCATCCGGGACGTGGCTTTTCGCGGGCAATTCCGTTCACATTGTGTTCTGAATTAATCACTGTAACTCAATGAATATTCAATAAAATGGACATCAAACAGCTTATTTATCTCTGCAATCTTGAACGGGAACGTCATTTCGGGCGGGCGGCGGAAGCCAGTTTTGTCAGCCAGCCGACGCTGTCGATGCGGCTCAAAAATCTTGAAAAAGAACTCGGGCTGAACCTGATCAACCGGGGCAACAATTTCGAAGGATTCACCGCCGAAGGCCTGCGTGTGCTGAGCTGGGCGCGCGAAATAGTGGCGGTTTACGAAGGCCTGAAGCTGGAGGTGGAATCCCTCAAGCAGGGCATGAGCGGGACGTTACGCATCGGCGTTATGCCACAGTGCAGCGTTTCGCTGGCGCGGCTGATTAAAGCGGTGAGCCAGGCGCATCCGGGGCTGGATTACCGCGTCTCGGAAGTCAGCGCCGATCAGCTGATTGAAGCGCTGAGCAGCCATTCCGTGGATGTCGGCATCGGCTTTTTCGAATTTTCGACCCTCAACGAACTGCGTTTCCAGCTGGTGTCGCTTGATGATGGCGGCGTGGACGTGGTGTATCACCCGGACCATTTCCCCGAACTGGACAATGTCGGGTTGATGACCGCCGAACAGGCCGCGGCGTTGCCTTTGTGTCTGTCCGAGCCGAGCCGTTATTTCCGCCGCTATCTGGATAATTTCTTCCGTCAGGCCGGACTCGAACTGCATCCACGTCTGGAAAGTACCTCGATATTTCAGCTGATGCAGGGCGTGTTTGTCGGCATCGGCTGTGCGTTAGTGCCGAGCGGGCATCTGATAGACGAGATGCATCCGGCACTGAAACGCTGCCCGCTGGACATTACCCCTATGACCCGCCACGCGGCGCTGGTAGTGGCCGAACCGGGCAGGGCGACGGCGCTGGCGCAGCATTTCTTCACCGCCGCCGGTCTGTGGCTGACGCAGCAACAACCGCTTGCCCCCCCGCCGACGATCAAATAAAACCGGCATTGCCGGTTTCTCTCCGATTTTCCTATTGATGAATTCATCATTTAAGACCAAGCTTTCCCGCAATATATAAGTGAAATGAATGGAGTAGCACATGAAAGCACTAAAAGCTGGCGTTCTGGCCATCGTCGCGGGCAGCCTGTTAGTGGCAGCCTCCGCACAGGCATCAAATAACTTGCTGGGACAACTGCAACAGGCCGCCACCGACGGGCTGAACAGTGCGGGAACAACCTCAGGGACGGGAACCACATCATCACTGACTTCACTGCTCAACGGCGGCGATAAAGCGCTGACCTCCACCAGCGCGACCAACGTCGCCGGTGTATTGCAGTATTGCGTGAAAAACAACGTACTTTCTAAAGCCAGCACCGAAAACGTGAAAGATCAGCTGCTGAACAAACTGGGGATCCAGAGCGCGTCTGGTGCTGAAAGCAAGGACTACCAGCAGGGGCTGGGCGGGTTGCTGAAAACCGGTAAAGATCAGAGCGTTGACCTGAATAATCTCGGCAGCGGGCTGACGCAGGTGAAAGAGAAAGTGAAAACCAAAGCGTGTGATGTGGTGCTCAAGCAGGCGAAGTCGTTTATTTGATTTTGACTTTCTCCTCCCCCTGCGAAGGGGGAGGTCGGAAGGGTGAGGCCGCAGGCTGAGTAACACCGGGAAAAGGAACCGCGCAGCGGCACTCCCTTTCACTCCGCGTAGACCTTCTCTTTACTCTCACACAAATCTTCAATCAAACACGATCCGCACCGCGGCTTCCTCGCAATACAGGTATAGCGACCGTGCAAAATCAGCCAGTGATGGCAGTCGAGCATAAATTCCTTCGGCACCACTTTCAGTAATTTCTCTTCCACGTCATCGACGGTCTTACCTGGCGCGAATTTCGTCCGGTTACAGACGCGGAAAATATGCGTATCGACGGCAATGGTGGGCCAGCCGAAAGCGGTATTGAGCACCACGTTGGCGGTTTTACGCCCGACGCCCGGCAGGGCTTCCAGCGCGGCGCGGTCTTCCGGTACTTCGCCGTTGTGTTCTTCCAGCAAAATCCGGCAGGTTTTAATGACGTTTTCGGCTTTCGAATTAAACAGGCCGATGGTTTTGATGTATTCCTTCACACCGTCCACGCCGAGCGCCAGAACGGACTCCGGCGTGTTCGCGACCGGATAAAGTTTCGCGGTCGCTTTGTTCACGCTGACGTCCGTGGCCTGCGCGGAAAGTAACACCGAAATCAGCAGCTCGAACGGCGTGGTGTACACCAGTTCGGTTGTGGGATGCGGGTTGTTGTCCCGCAAACGGCTGAGGATCTCAATGCGCTTTTCCTTATTCATGAACACTTCCCTTTGGCAAACTGTCTTCGGCGGCAACGTGTTGCACCGCTTTTCGCGCTTTCATGCGCTGATCAATCAGGTATTTAGCCGCCAGCAGCAGGCCCAAACCGATAAACGCGCCCGGCGGCAGCATCGCCAGCAGGAACGGGTTATCCAGATGAATCACTTCAACGCGCAGCACTTTCGCCCAGCCGCCGAGCAGCAAATCTGCGCCGTTAAACAACACGCCGCTGCCGAGAATTTCACGCATCGAACCGAGGACAAACATTGCGCACGTCGCCCCGAGGCCGGTCATGGCGCCGTCCAGCGCCGCCAGATGCACCGGACTGTTCGCGGCGCAGGCTTCCGCACGTCCGACCACCACACAGTTGGTCACAATCAGCGGGATGAAAATCCCCAGCGCCTGATACAAACCAAAGGCATACGCATTGATCAGCATTTCAACGGTACTGACCACCGATGCGATGATCAGCACGTAAATCGGAATACGGATTTCATCCGGGATCCACTTACGGAACGCGGAAATCATGCCGTTAGTACAGGTCAGCACCAGCGTGGTTGCCAGCCCCAAACCTAAGGCGTTAGTCGCCGTGGACGTCACGGCCAGCAGCGGGCAAAGCCCCAGCAGCTGGACCAGCGAGGAGTTATTGGTCCACAGACCCTGAACGATTATCTTTCTGGCTTCACTCATCACGGGCTCCACAAGGGGTGAGGTGGGAAAGCTGAGACGGCACCGTCCCGATAAATAACGCCGTGCGTTTCACCGAGCGCACGACAGCGCGCGGGGTAATGGTCGCGCCGGTAAACTGATCAAACACGCCGCCATCTTTCTTCACAGCCCAGCGCGGGTCGCTGGGGCCGTTCACGGTTTCGTTGGCGAAATGCTTGATCCAGTCAGAAATACGCACTTCAATTTTGTCACCCAGCCCCGGCGTTTCATGCTGTTCGAGCACGCGGGAACCGTAGACTTTGCCATGAAAATCAGCGGCAACCAGCAGCTGGATTGCACCGGAATAACCGTCTGGCGCGGTAGTTTCCACCACGGCAGCCACCGGTTCACCGCCTTTGCGCGCCAGGTACAGGCGGTGCGGCGTAGCGGTACCGAGTGATTCATCGGTGACGTTGTAACATTCGTTCTGCATGTTGTTATCGTAAACGCTGGCCGGGATCACCTGATCAAACAGCGTTTTTTGCTGTAACAGCGCCTGATGTTCAATCGTTGGCTTGGTCAGCAGGTTTACGATGGCGGTCATGCCGGTCATCAGTGCGCCAAAGAAAGCCAGGATCAGGCCGTGGCGTCGCATTGTAGCTAACATAATTCTTCCTCAGCGATGCCCGTAAACACGTGGTTGAGTGTAGTGGTCAATCAGCGGCACGGTAATGTTGGCCAGTAAAACGGCAAAGGCCACGCCGTCAGGATACCCGCCGTACGTGCGGATAAGCCACACCAGTAAACCAATTAATGCACCGAAAACCAGACGGCCTTTTGGCGTGGTGGATGCCGTCACCGGGTCGGTGGCGATAAAGAAGGCACCGAGCATGGTCGCACCGGAGAACAGGCCGACCAGCGGTGAAGAATAGCTTTCCGGTGCCAGCCCCCACGCGATGGCGGCGCAGAACGCCAGCATACCGAGCATTGCCACCGGAATGTGCCAGCTGATGATCTTACGCCACATCAGGAACAGGCCACCGGCCAGAAAACCGAGGTTAATCCACTGCCAGCCCAGACCCGCCAGCGTGCCGCCAAACAGCGGTGTTGCCAGAATTTGATCGGCTGTATGCCCGGAGCGTAAGCCGGTTTTAAAGGCATCCAGCGGCGTCGCCTGCGTCACGCCATCCACGTTCATTTGCAACTGATAGGCGGTCAGATCCTGCCCGCTGTGGCCGGTGAAAATGGTCAGCAGCGTATCGGTGAAGCTGATGTGATGATGTTGCAGCGCGTCCGGCGGCAGCCAGGTGGTCATCTGCACCGGGAACGAAATCAGCAGCACAACATAACCCACCATTGCCGGGTTAAAGGGGTTTTGCCCCAGACCGCCATACAGCTGTTTGGCGATGATGATGGCGAAAAACGTGCCAAGCACCACCATCCACCACGGGCCGAGCGGCGGCAGGCTGATGCCGATCAAAATGGCCGTCAGCAGGGCGCTGTTATCGCCCAGACGTTTTTTTACCGGCTGTTTGCGCAGTTGCAAAACGGCACCTTCCGCCAGTAAAGCAATCACGATAGCCAGGGCGAGCTGAACCAGTGTTCCGTAGCCGAAAAACCAAATCTGAGCGATCAGACCCGGAATACACGCCAGAATCACCATCATCATGATGGTGCTGGTATTTTGGCGGTTATGTGTAAAAGGTGAACTTGCGATCCTGAAGGCCATCTATTCCTCGTTCGACATTGTCTGAGCGGCTTTACGGGCCTTAACTCGGGCGATCGCAGCAGCCACGGCGGCTTTGCGTGGATCGCTTTCTTGTTGTGTTGTGTCTGGTTCTGAAGATGCGTCGTTGTCCGCAGCGGACTCTTCGGCGTCACTCTGCGCCGCCGCTTTTTTAGCTTTCGCACGGGCAATGGCGGCGGCGACAGCGGCTTTACGCTTGTCGTCAGCAGAAGGTTCAGCCGGTGACGTAGTCACGTCTTCGTCAGTATTGGCCTGAGCCGCGGCGGCTTTCTTCGCTTTCACGCGGGCAATCGCCGCGGCTACGGCGGCCTTGCGGTCGTCTTCTGCCGGTGCTGGCGGAGTCACATTGAGCTCCCTGTCGGTGGCTTCCACCACCACGCCATTTCCCGCTTTCTTCGCTTTCACGCGGGCAATCGCTGCGGCTACGGCGGCTTTGCGATCGTCTTCTGCGGTCGGTGGCGTTTCAGGCACCGGTTCAGACGCGACCGGGATTTCCTGCGCGGCAGCCGCTTTTTTGGCTTTGGCGCGGGCAATGGCGGCGGCCAGTGCGGCCTGACGCGGATCCACTTCCGCCGTTTCAGCAGCGGCTACGGCGACCGGGGCGTCGTCCACCGGCGTTTCGCTCAGCTTAACGGCGGCTTTCTGGTGTTTCTCTTCGCGGGCGATTTTGTCGCGTTCCATACGCGCCTGTTTGGCTTCGAAACGCGCTTTGGCTTCGGTCGCACGGGCGGTTTCGCTGTCGATGGCACGGATTTCGGCCTTTTCCTGACGATAATACTGCACCAGCGGAATGTTGCTCGGGCAGACGTAAGCACAGGCGCCGCATTCGATGCAATCGAACAGGTTATGGTTGCGCGCTTTTTCGTGTTCTTCGCCGCGGCTGAACCAGTAAAGCTGCTGCGGCAGTAAACCGGCCGGACAGGCTTCCGCGCACAGGCTGCAACGGATACAGGCTTCTTCCGGCTCAGGCTGGCCAAGTTCCGATTCGGACGGAGCCAGCAGGCAGTTGGAGATCTTAACGACCGGCACATCGAGCGACGGCAGGGTAAAGCCCATCAGCGGCCCGCCCATGATCACCATCTTTTTATCGCCCTGCGGCTGTAACGCGCCTTCCTGCATCAGATGCGAAACCGGCGTACCCAGACGTGCCCAGACGTTACCGGGTTTCGCCATCGCTTCACCGGTCAGCGTCACGACACGTTCGATCAGCGGTTCGCCGTCGAGGATCGCGCGTTTGATCGCGTAAACCGTCCCGACGTTTTGCATCAGCACGCCGATTGACGACGAGTGATGACCTTTCGGCACTTCGAGGCCGGTCAGAATTTTGGTCAGCTGTTTGGCACCGCCGGACGGATACTTGGTCGGCACCACGCGCAGTTCGAAGCGGATACCGTTAGCCAGATCCTGCTGAGCCGTAGCTTTAATCGCGGTTTTAAACGCCGCAATGGCTTCCGGTTTATTGTCTTCGATGCCGATGAGAACGCGTTCCGGGCTGAGCATATGACAGAGAATGCGCGTGCCTTCGAGGATCTGATCCGCGTGTTCCTGCATCAGCCGGTCATCGGCGGTGATGTAGGGTTCACATTCGGCGGCGTTGAGGATCAGCGTGCGCGTGGACGTCAGGCCGCCTGCGAGTTTGCTGGCGGTCGGGAAACCTGCGCCGCCCAATCCGGCGATACCGGCCTGGCTGATGCGCTGGTTCAGCTCTCCGGCAGAAAGCTGGCGGTAATCGGCCACAATGTTGCGTTCGCACCAGGTGTCTTGCCCGTCGGCTTCAATCAGAACGCAGAGTTCTTTCAGGCCGGAAGGGTGCGCGGTGATATGTGGTTCGATGGCGGTGATCACGCCTGACGTCGGCGCGTGTACCGGCACGGTGCGGCCACGGCCTGTCGTCAGCGGCTGGCCCTTTAAAACCCGGTCACCGGCTTTCACACACAGCTCGCCCTCAGGGCCAAGATGCTGCTGAAGGGGAATGATAAAGCGCTCAGGCAACGGCACGTTGCGCAGCGGAACGTGGCTCGACTGCGTCTTCATTTCCGGCGGATGAATACCACCGTCGAAGTCCCAGACTTTGTCTTTTTTGAGCGCGGCAAACAGATTAAACATGTTACTCCGCATGGATGACCTGAACCGGAATGGATTGCAAATCCCACTTCCAGTTTGCGGTGGTGGTTTTGATCGGCAGCATTTCGATGCAGTCCGTCGGGCACGGTGCGACGCACAGGTCACAGCCGGTACATAAATCGGTAATCACGGTATGCACGGCACGGGTTGCGCCCACAATCGCATCGACCGGGCAGGCCTGAATGCATTTGGTGCAGCCGATACAGTTGCTTTCGTCGATATACGCCACTTTGCGCACCGGCACGGCGGCGGCGACGTCTTCGCCCATCGGCTGCGGCTCGACGTTGAGCAGGGTGGCCAGCTTGAGCATGACCGCTTCGCCGCCCGGCACACATTTGTTGATGTTGTCGCCATTGGCCACGGCTTCGGCGTAAGGTTTACAACCGGGATAACCGCATTGCGCACACTGGCTTTGCGGCAGGATATCGTCAATCTGATCGACAACCGGGTTACCTTCCACGGCAAAACGACGCGAGGCGTAACCCAGCAGCAGGCCAAACACCAGAGCCAGTGCGGTCAGCGCACCAATCGCTACCCATAATTCAAACATCAGAATTTCACCAGACCCGTAAAGCCCATAAAGGCCAGTGACATCAGGCCCGCCGTGACCAGCGCAATCGAAGAACCTTTGAACGGTGCAGGCACGTCAGCGACAACCAGGCGCTCACGAATGGCGGCGAACAGCACCATCACCAGCGAGAAACCGAGTGAGGCGGCAAAACCGTAGAGCGCGGACTGCATGAAATTCAGCTGCTGGTTGATGTTAAGCAGCGCCACGCCGAGCACGGCGCAGTTGGTAGTGATAAGCGGCAGGAAAATACCCAGCAGGCGATACAGCGACGGGCTGGTTTTGCGCACGACCATTTCGGTGAACTGTACGACGACGGCGATCACCAGGATAAACGCCATGGTGCGCAGGTACACCAGGCCCAGCGGCATCAGAATGAAGGTGTTGACCATCCACGAACAGATATTCGACAAGGTGATCACGAACGTGGTCGCCAGGCCCATGCCGATGGCGGATTCCAGTTTTTTGGACACGCCCATAAACGGGCAAAGTCCGAGGAACTTCACCAGTACAAAGTTATTCACCAGCATGGTGCCGACAAACAGTAATAAGTAAGAGGTCATGACAATTGCCCGGACATAATAAACATTAAAACTTCAGGGTTATTCCGTGAAGGTTTCTTTCACCCGCAGTGAGCGCTTGAAATAAGGCACAAACACCGCAGCAGCCAATAAGGGTAACAGTAAGTTACGCACGGCCAGATCATCGGTAACCGGCGAGAATGCAAAGGCTTTTACCGCCAGCAATACCGTACACAACAACCAGATAATATACATTTTTGGTAACGCGCTGGCACGCTTACAAAATTGCCAGAGAACCGCAACGGTAAATAACCCCATCGCTAACGTGGTTACCACGGAGAAATACCATTGCAGCGTAAAGGCCTGCGAATTGGTGATTAAATATTCGCGTGATTCCGGCATAAATATGGCCATTGAAAACAGGAACAGCATTAATACAACGCTCAGCAGCGTGACAATCAGATACGCCATCGGGGCCAGTAACCACCCGCCGATTCGTTTGTAGCCCGGATTATTCGACATAAAAAGCCTATATTACGCGGATTTCGCCATCACTCAGACGGGGCTTTTTCCCCGACCTTCAAGGCGCAGTAGCTTAACCTGAGTTGGTATTAGCCCATATCGTATTTATGTGATCAATACTTTCATCCTTCACGCTGTCTCGGCGTTGGCTTCCTTCGCGCACCCCGGTCACATACTTTTGTATGCTTCCGGGGATTTGCTCAGTTGCCGCCTTGATACAGCGCAAATGATTTCAGCATTAGAAAAGGAGGGGAATTAGTGAACCGGAACCAGAATTTCTGTGGCGACAATAACCACTATCAGCCCCACGAGAACCGGCACGGAGGTGCGCTTTACCACTTCGAACGGGGAGATTTTTGCCATACCTGCCACGGCGACCACGACGCCGGAGACCGGTGAAATGGTGCGACCAAGGTTGGACGCCTGTAACATCGGGATCACCAGATATCCCGGGTTGATGCCCATTTTCGCCGCCAGTTTCGGGATAAGTTCCACGAACGCATAAAACGACGCATTGCCCGAGCCGGTGGTCATGGCCGCAAGGACGGTGATGGTGACCAGTACCAGCATCATAATAATGCTGCCAGAACCAAAGTTTTGCGCCAGCCCGATCAGGCTGCTGATAAAGCCGACGGTGCTCAGACCCTGCGCGAAAACGCCAGCCGCAACCAGCAGCATCACGACGTTGGCAAATGCATCCGCCATACCGCGATACGCGACGTCCAGCCCGGCAAACACGGCTTTCCCGTTGCGGTTTCTTACTGTTTCAATCAGTGCAGTCAGCACCATGCAGATCACCAGGATAGTAATGATATGCAGATTCGGGCCCCATTTACCGTCAAAAATCAGCACCCCGATAATCGGCGTGAAAGGCAAAATGGCGTAAAACGCCGGGGCGTTGGTTTCAATGACGTCATCTTTGCTGGAATCCACGCTATCTACCACGGCGGTATCGCGTTTATCCAGATAACGCTGCCAGAAGAAATGCGCGACGGCCATCGCGACAATAGCGGCAATTGAAATCGGCAGGGTGACTTTGAAGGCAAAATCGACCAGCGGCATGTTGGCCGCCTGCGCCGCCAGCACCACATCGCCTGAGGTCGGGGAAAGAATAATGGCCGCCGGCGACGCACAAATCGCCGCCGCCGCCCCGCGGCTGATGCCGACATTCACCATAATCGGGAACAGCGTCGCCATCAGCAGTACGCCGAGACCGGTCGCGGAAGACACCGCCAGCGACATCAGACACGCCAGAATATAGGCCGCGACCATCAGAATGTATGGCGAGTTAATCATCTGTAGCGGACGTGATGCGAGTTTGACCACTACGTCGTTAGCGCCGATGTGCGTCATGTACGCCGCGAAACCGCACAGCATCATGATCATCATCCCGAGATCGCCACCGCGGCTCATCACCAGGATTTTGACGTATTCCACGATGTCCGTGGCGTTCCAGCCGGTGCTCTTCGTGCCTTCCGGCAACACGCTGTGGCCCATTAACGCACTGATAATCAGCAGTATTAACCCGCCGACCATCAGTACGCCGGTGGGTGAATATCCCTTGATGATGTACCGCCCGACAAACACGGCCACCACCAGACCTATCAATAACTCTGTCATACATGTATTCCCCGAGATTAAATTTGGATCCAAGTGAAAGGCGGGCACTTTGAACAATTAACCGTTCCGGCGTAATGACGCTTGTCAATTATCGGTGATGAAATAGGGGAGAGGATTGATATTTGTGATGTATGACCGACATCACCAGACGGTTTTTGCGGTGCTCATACGGCGTGATTTTTGAAAGCTTGCTGAGTGAGAGTTTCGAGACCCAAGGCTCGAACACCGAAACGAAGGCACCGCGTGGCGGCAAGTTTTCACGGCAATAAGAGGCGTTACTAAAACAGTGCCAGCGAGCGGAGCGCGTGTTGAAAAAGCGTGGAAAGGGGAAAAGCACTTTCCCCTTTTGGTCGGTTTCGGCGCGAGCCGCTGAGCGATCACCGCAATTGAAAAACCGAAACCTACTCAGTCCGCTTGCAAACGCATTGTGCGTCTCACGTTCATAACTTCGGGATCTCCCGATAAAACCCGACTCCGATCAGCCGTCCGAACAGGAAGGGAATGAACTTCCTCCCCCGTAGCCAGCTTTCAAGCCGGGAAGGGGCGCGCTTGCGGGGTTTTTGCCCGGCCTTACTGATCATAATCTGTAACGTCTGCGTTGCCCACGTCGGGAATGTCCGTCGCCGCTGGATGCGTTTCAGGTGACGGAGCGTCAGACGCCCGGCTTTCAGCGGTTGCGCGACAATATTTGCGGTCGCGACGGCATCCTGAATCGCCAGATTTACGCCGACGCCGCCAATCGGGGACATCGCGTGGGCGGCGTCGCCGATGCATAACAGGCCGGGTTTAGCCCATTCTCTGAGGCGGTCGATGCGGATCACCAGCAGGCGCACGTCGTCCCAGCTCTGAATGTCTTCGCCCAGACGCTCACGCTCAAACGGTGAGACTTCAGTCAGCAAATCCAGAAAAGGCGGGATGCCGCGTGCTTTGAGCGCGTCGAGGCTGTCTTTTGGAATCGAATAACCGCACTGCCAGTAATCGCCGCGGTCGATCATGATGAAGTTTTTCTTTGGCCCGCGATGCCCCATCGACCACTGCGGGTCGTCCGTGCGTTTATTGATTTTCAGCCACAGCACGTCACGCGGTGCGCCGAAACGGCGGATTTCCATCCCGGCCTGCTCGCGCACAATTGAATTTCTGCCGTCACAACCCACCACCAGATCGGCGTCGAAATGCTGCGTTTCGCCGTTCACATCCGCCAGAACACCGGTTATCTGGGATTCATTCTCCCGCAGCGAAAGCACCTGCGCATTGTGGATCAGCCGGAAATTCGGCAGCAGCGCGGCCTTGCTGGCGATGAAATTCAGGAAATCCCATTGCGGCATAAAAGCGATGAATTTGCACTGCGTCGGCAGATGAGTGAAATCCGCCAGCGTGGTTTCTTTGCCGTTGATTTCGCCGTACAGCTTCTCGGCGCGCTGATGCGGCAGGGCGAGAAACTCATCGAGAAAACCCAGTTGCCAGATGATGTCCAGCGTCGAAGGGTGAATGGTGTCGCCGCGAAAATCACGCAGAAAATCCCGGTGTTTTTCCAGCACCGTCACGTCAATTCCCTGGCGGGCCAGCAGGTAGCCCAGCATTAGTCCGGCTGGGCCGCCGCCAACAATACAAACGGTGGCGACAGACGCGCGGTCAGTGTTCGTGGTCATACAAACCTGCCTGATGAAATGAATTTACATGATAACAATTATCATTTGCGCTAACGAGCGTCAATCCATTGCGTGCTACAAGTCTGAACATATCCTGCACAGTGACATAACAAAACCGGTGATTTTTGCACCACGGCGATCGCGGTTTTGTTACCCGGACCGGTGCGTAAATACGCTATTTGAAGGGAAATCATTGAGTTAGTGCTTTATCTAAAAACTGGCAAACAAATTGCAAAGTGGTTCACAGGTTGAGTTGTTGGGCCAATTTTGGCCGATGCGCGGAGAACAATATGCACGGTGAACTGAACTTGTTGCACCCGATTGCTCCTCAGCAAAGTGACACGCTGGTGCTTGATGCGCTGACCCGCTATGTGGCGCAGTCCGGCACCCGCGTGGGTGAAAAATTGCCGCCCGAGCGCGTGCTGGCGGAAGGGCTGGCGGTGAGCCGCAATACCGTCCGCGAGGCGCTGAAACGTTGGGAAGCGCTGGGCATTATCGTGCGAAAAAAAGGCAGCGGCACTTTCCTGCAATCGGAAGTCACCGCTAACGACAGCTTTCTGTCCCTGCGCTTTAAAAACGACTCCGCCACCATGCTTCACGCGCTGGAAGTCCGCCGGATCATTGAATGCGAAGCCTCGGCGCTGGCAGCAGTCAGGGCGACGGAAAGCGATTTGCTGTTTATCGAACAAAAGCTCGGTGTGATGGAAAAAGTGCATCTGAGCGTCGGTTCTGCCGGAGCCGAAGACTGGCAGTTTCATGCTGCGATTTACACCGCCGCGCACAATCCGCTGCTGCTGCAAATGGTCGGCGGGATCTACGACCTGCTGCACGCCTTTTTCGAATCACCGCCGGAACAGGCGCTGTTCAGCGACTCTTTTCCGCTGCACCGGACCTTATTTGAAGCCATTGCGCGGCGCGAGCCGGAAACCGCACGCAGGCTGAGCAACGACATTCTGAACATAACTGAACGTGACATGAAGGAAGTGATCAATGCAGCAAGATGATAAAAGCCCGCACGATGAGTTGCACGAATACACCCGTTTAGTCCACGACGGACGCCATGATCGCGGCGCGATTTCGCCGCCGATTTATCAGTCATCATTATTCAGTTTCACCGATTATGACAGCATGATCGCCCGTTTTCGCGGCGACAGCGATCATGCGCTGTATTCCCGCGTCGATAACCCGACGGTAGTGGAATTGCAGAAAAAGGTCGCGGAACTGGAGGGTGGCGAAGCCTGTCTGGCCTTCGGCAGCGGCATGGCGGCGATCAGTAATTCTATTCTGAGCGTGGCCGGGCCGGGCGACAAAGTGGTGTGTGTGAATCACGTTTACCCGGATACCTACCGCTTCCTGCGCGGGTTCTGCACCCGTTTCCAGATTGAAGCTCAGTTTGTGGATGGCAGTTCACTTCCTGCCCTGGAAGAGGCGATTCAGGGCGCGAAACTGCTGTATCTGGAAAGCCCGAACAGCTGGGTGATGGGCGAGCAGAATCTGAAAGCGATTGCCGCACTGGCAAAAAAATACGGCGTGATCACGATGATCGACAACAGCTGGGCATCGCCGGTTTTTCAGAAACCGCTGGCGGCCGGTATCGATCTGGTGATCCATTCCGCATCCAAATACATCAGCGGGCACAGCGATGTCGTAGCCGGTCTGGTCATCTCCAGTCAGGAACGCATCGGTGCGATTACCCGTCATATCAGCCCGTTTTTAGGCGGGAAATTGTCGGCTAACGAAGCCTGGCTTTTACTGCGCGGCCTCCGGACTTTGCCGCTGCGTATGCGTCAGCATCACGAAAGTGCGCTGGAACTGGCGCGACGTTTACAGGGCTATTCTCGCATTACGCAGGTGAATCATCCCGGTTTAGACCCGCTGCCGACGTCAATGCTGACCGGTTACAGCGGCCTGTTTTCATTCGAACTCAGCGAGGGTATCGACATTCCGACATTCTGTAACGCACTGAAATTGTTCCGGATGGGCGTGAGCTGGGGCGGATTTGAAAGCCTGGTGATGCCCGCCATTTCCGTGCTGAATCAGGCGGGCGAATTTAACTCGGCGATTGATTTTGGCGTATCGCCACGCGTGATCCGCATTTCTATCGGCCTTGAAGACACCGGCGATCTGTGGCGCGACCTGAAAAACGCCATCGAAAGAGCCTGTTCCTGAACCCGGTAAAAACATCAACGACTGTTCCTGTGATCCGACCCTTAGCTCCGTGGAGAATCAAGATTATGCGACACCCGAAACGTCATGCTTTGCTCAGCGCGCTGACCCTCAGCGTCAGCCTGTTTTCCTGTGCCGGTTTTGCCGCCACCAAACTGACGCTGGTGGAAGTGATCACCAGCCCGGCGCGTACCGAAATGCTGCAAAAAATGTTGACCGCGTACAAGGCGCAACATCCGGATGTCGAGATTGAAGTGGTGTCACTGCCTTGGGGGCAGGCGTTTGAAAAACTCGGCACGATGATTCAGAGCGGGCAATATCCGGACGTCGTGGAAATGCCTGATACCTGGCAGGGGCTGTACGCCAGCAACGGGATGCTGGCCGATCTCGAACCGCGCCTGAAAAGCTGGAGCGGCACGCCGGATCTCACCGATAAAACGCTGACGATGGCGCGCTCCTCCGGCGGCACGGCGACCATGATCCCTTACGGTTTCTATCTGCGGGCGATGTTCTGGAACAAAAAACTCTTCCAGCAGGCCGGGCTGACTGAGCCACCGAAAACCATGGACGAGTTTATGGCCGATGCGAAGAAAATCAGCGGGCTGGGCAACGGCATCAGCGGCTACTGCATGCGCGGTGGCGTCGGTGGCACTAACGCCTGGATGATGTTTATGGCGGCGATGAACGGCTCGCCGGACTTTTTCGACAAAGACGGCAACAGCACGCTGACGCATCCGGGCGCAATTAAAGGGGCGCAGTTCCTGGTGGACATGTACCAGAAAGGTTACGCGCCGAAAGACAGCGTCAACTGGGGTTTTAACGAAATAGTCTCCGGCTTCTATTCCGGGAAATGCGCAATGCTCGATCAGGATCCGGACGCGCTGATCGCCATCAAAAACAGCATGAACCCGGACGATTTCTCGGTCGCGCCGATGCCGCTCGGGCCCAACGGCAAAGCCTATCCGACCATCGGTTACACCGGCTGGTCGATGTTCAAACAGGGTAAAAATCAGGATCAAAGCTGGGATCTGATTTCCTTCCTCAGCAACAAAGAAAACAACCTGACGTGGTCGAAATTCGTCGGCACGCTGCCGATTTACAAAGGCGCTGAGCAGGACGCGTATTACCACGCGCCGCAGTTCGCCGGCTGGTTTGCCGAGCTGAACAGTCCGGATTACATTCCGCTTACCATGCCGACACACCTTAAAGGCTGGGGTTATTTTAACTCGGTGATTGTGAAAGACAGCTCGCAGGAGACGCTGCTCGGCCAGAACGACACAGAAAGCATGGTGAAAGACTGGGCGAAATACCTCACCAAAGAGCAAAAGGCGTGGCTGGCTACGCAAAAGTAAGCATCCGGCTCCGGCACGCGGTGCCGGAGTTAACACCTTTTACAACTGGAGACGCGTCATGATGTTGGAAGTTTCACCGCCAGACACCGCTGCCGCGCCGCGCTTTCCCCGTTTGCGGGCGCTGCTTGAACCCTGGGTTTATCTCAGCCCGACGATGGTGCTGATTGGCCTGTTTATTTTTGTACCGATGGCGATCGGCATTTCTTATGCTTTCCAGAATATTCAGCTGCTTAACCCGTTTGATACCGGCTGGGTCGGGCTGGATAACTTCCGCACAATGTTTGATGACCGGCATTTTTACGCCGCACTGCGTCACACCTTTAACTGGACGGCCACGTCGCTGGTTTTACAGTTCACGCTGGGGCTCGGTCTGGCGCTGCTGCTCAACCGTGAATTCCCCGGCCGCCGCTGGGTCCAGGCGCTGGTGTTTCTGCCGTGGGCGGTGCCCGCGTTTCTTTCCGGTCTGACCTGGGCGTGGTTGTTGAATCCGGTGATCGGCGTGCTGCCGTACTGGCTGACGGATTTGCACATTATTTCTGAGCCTTACAACATTTTGTCGGATCCGACGCTGGCGCTTTACGGCCCGGTGCTGGCGAATGTCTGGTTTGGCATTCCGTTTTTTGCCATCACGCTGCTGGCGGCGTTGCAGTCGATCCCAAAAGATTTGTATGAAGCGGCGGCGATGGACGGCGCATCCGGCTGGCAGCAGTTTCGCAAAGTCACGCTGCCGTTTCTGGCACCGATGATCGCGATTACCGTCATGCTGCGCACCATCTGGATTGCCAATTTTGCCGACCTGATTGTGGTCATGACCGACGGCGGCCCGGCAAATTCGACGTCGATTCTGTCAAGTTTCATTTTCACCACGGCCTACCGGAAACTCGACTTTGGCTATGCTTCGGCGATGGCGGTATTCCTGCTGGTTCTGATGACGCTGTACGCACTGGTTTTACTGCGTATCCGCCACCAGCTGTTGAAATAAGGAGAATCCGATGAACGTACTCTCGTTAAATTTGTGGCTCCGTAAAGGGGGACACCGGCTGGGGATCCTCTTTTACCTGCTGTTCGCGCTGTTTCCGATTTACTGGCTGATCAAGATTTCGTTTACACCGGACAAACTGCTCTACAGCGAAGGCGTGCGGATGTGGCCCAGTGAACTGACGCTGGTGCATTTCCAGCGCGTGTTTACCGAAAGCCAGTTTCCGCTGTATTTCTTTAACAGCCTGATTGTGTCATTCGGCACCGCATTCCTGACGACCGTGATCGCCGCCGGTGCAGGTTTTGCGTTTTCGCGCTTCAGCTTTCGTGGCAAAACCGTGATGGCGGCGCTGCTGCTGTTCACGCAAATGTTCCCGCTGGTGATGATCCTCGCGCCGATTTACAAAGTGATGGCACCGCTCGGGCTGACCAACAGCCTGCTGGGGCTGATCCTGATTTACACCGCGTTCAACGTGCCGTTCGCCACTTTTCTGATGCAGTCGTTTTTCGACAGTATTCCGAAAGATCTGGAGGAGTCGGCGATGCTCGAAGGGTGCAGCCGTTTTATGGCGCTGCGCAAAGTCATTATACCGCTGACGTTGCCGGGGATGGCCGCCACGCTGGGGTTTGTGTTTACCGCTGCGTGGAGTGAACTGCTGTTCTCGCTGATGCTTATCAACAAAAACGAGGTGATGACTTTTCCGGTCGGGCTGCTCAGTTTTGTGTCGAAATTCGCGGTTTCCTGGGGCGACATGATGGCGGCGGCGGTGCTGGCGCTGATCCCCGCCTGTCTTTTCTTTGCATTCATTCAGCGTTACCTGGTTCAGGGGCTGACGGCTGGCGCGGTTAAAGGATAATTTTATGGCTCAGATTACGATTTCCGATCTTCAAAAACGTTACGAAAATGTCGAAGTGCTGCGTCATATCAACCTGACGATTCAGGACGGCGAATTTGTGGTGTTAGTCGGGCCTTCGGGCTGTGGAAAATCCACTTTGCTGCGCACCATCGCCGGGCTGGAACTGGCGACGGCGGGGGACATTCACATCGGCACGCGCCTGATGAATCAGGTCGCGCCAAAAGACCGTGATATCTCGATGGTATTTCAGAGTTACGCGCTGTATCCGCATATGACCGTCGCGCGGAATATGGGTTTCAGCCTTGAAGTGCAAAAACGCCCGAAAGCCGAAATCGACGCGGCCGTGAACAAAGCGGCGGATATTCTCGGGCTGACGGCGCTGTTGCACCGTCGTCCGAAAGAGCTTTCCGGCGGCCAGCGTCAGCGCGTGGCAATGGGCAGGGCGATTGTGCGTGAACCGCAGGTTTTCCTGTTCGATGAACCGCTTTCCAACCTTGACGCTCAGCTTCGCGGGCAGATGCGCATTGAAATCAAAAGCCTGCACCAGCGCATGCGCAACACCATTGTTTACGTCACCCATGATCAGGTCGAAGCCATGACGCTTGCCGACCGCATCGTGGTGCTCAACCACGGTGTCATCCAACAGGTCGGCACTCCTCTGGAACTTTACGACACGCCCGCCAATAAATTCGTCGCCAGCTTCATCGGTTCGCCCTCAATGAACTTCATTAACGGCACAATCGAACTGGGTGATTCCGCGCCGCAGCTGCGCATCAATGCCAGCCAGACGCTGCCGGTTGACCCGCAGATTATGAACCTGAAAAGTGGTGCAGAAGTCACCTGCGGCGTGCGGCCCGAAGCCATTGTCTTGTGCGAACAGGGCGCGCCTGGCGCGGTTCCTCTGGACGTTACGCTCATCGAACCCACCGGCCTGAGTGAGCTTATCCACGGTACATTCGGTGGAGAACGGCTGAGTGTTTACAGCATGGTGAGATCCGGTGCCGCACCGGGGGACAGGGTTTGGGTGCAGATTGATACTGCGCGGATGCAGTTATTTGAGGCTGACAGCCAGAGGAGGCTTTCTAAACTGGGTGAGTGATTCGGGCTGGCGCAGTTAAAAAGCGCGGGTGTCCGGAGGGCGCGCGCGTTAACGCGCCATCTGGGCCAGTTTGGGTGGCGAGCCCAAGGTTTTGACCTGGGTGGCAACCCAGGTTCTTAAAATGGCATTAAGCGGCTTTTGCCTCAGAAAGCCGCATCAACCGGATCCCGACACCGACCCCAACAACCAACATCAGACTGATAAACCCCGTAATTCCGTACCAACCGTAGGCGTGCCAGAAGAATCCTCCCAGAGTCCCGGCGACGCTCGATCCCGCGTAGTAGCTGAACAGATAAAGTGACGACGCCTGTCCTTTCGCGCGGCGTGCGCGACGGCCGATCCAGCCGCTGGCAACCGAGTGGGCGGCGAAGAATCCGCCGGTGACCAGGATCATTCCGATGAAAATCATCCAGACGGGTGAGAAGGCGGTGATCAAAATCCCCACCAGCATGATGGCCGTTGAACCAATCAGCACCGGGCCGCGGCCATACACACCGGTCATCACACCGGCTTTCGGCGAGCTGTAAGTGCCCATCAGATACACAATCGACAGGATACCGACGATGGCCTGGCTCAGGTTGTACGGCGTGGCGAGCAGGCGGTAACCGATGTAGTTGAACATGGTCACAAAGCTGCCCATCAGCAGGAAACCTTCGGCAAACAGCAGCGGCAGGCCGCTGTCCCGCCAGTGGAGTTTGAAGTTAATCAGCAATTTGCGCGGCTTGAGCGAACTGGCGCGGAAATGCTTTGAAGGCGGGAGAATGCGCCAGAACATGATCGCTGCGGCGAGCGCGAAGAAACCGACGACCGCCATAGCGATACGCCATGAGAAGAAATCCGTCAGAACGCCGCTGACCAGACGTCCGCTCATCCCGCCGATGGAATTCCCGCTGATGTATAACCCCATCGAAAACGCCACGACACTCGGGTGAATTTCTTCGCTCAGATACGTCATGGCAACCGCCGCCACGCCGCTCAGCGACAAACCAATCAGCGCGCGCATGATAAGAATGGCGTCCCAGCTTTGCATAAAGGAACACACCAGCGTGCAACCCGCGGCCAGTAACAGCGCCACCACCATCACCGATTTACGCCCCACGGCGTCCGATACCGGGCCGGTAAAAAGCAGGCCAACCGCCATCAGACCGGTGGATAACGACAGCGATAAACTGCTGGTCGCAGGCGATACCCCGAAATCATGCGAGAGCACCGGCAGAATTGGCTGAACGCAATAGAGCAGGGCAAACGTCGCCAGACCCGCTGAAAATAAAGCCAGCGTGACGCGGATAAACTGCGGTGTTCCGCGTTTGATAAAAGGGGTTTTCAGGCCGGAACGGGCGACGGGGCTTTCAGGATTTAATTCGTCGTCATTAACAGAGTCATTGGCTGGTGCAGCGGAAATCCGCCGGGAGGTTTTCACTGGAATTCCTTAACGCGATGAGCTGTAAAACTAAATTTTAAAATGTATGAAAATTTTAACAGTGGCCGATATATTGTCTAATATATTAATTTCGCAAGAACGATACGTTAAACATATCAATGAGGATAAATTGATCTAAACCATGAGCCACATTGAACTGCGTCATTTGCGGTATTTCATCGCGGTCGCCGAAGAGCTGCATTTTGGCCGTGCCGCTGAGCGGTTACATATTTCTCAGCCGCCGCTCAGCCAGCAGATTCAGGCGCTGGAAACTCACGTCGGTGCGACGCTGTTTTACCGAAACAACCGCAGCGTGCGGCTGACGCAGGCCGGACAGGCATTTTTGCAGGAAGCACGGCAGATCTTGCTGCGTGTTGATGAAGCAGCGGCGCAGGCGGCACGAATTCATCGCGGCGAATCAGGGAATCTGACGCTCGGGCTGACGTCTTCCGCGCCTTTTATGCGTCGCGTTTCCCGCACGCTGCATCATTTCCGGCTGACCTATCCCGGCGTCAATATTCGGATCGAGCAGCTCAACAGTAAACAGCAAATCGAACCGCTGCTGGAAGGTAAGCTGGATCTGGGGATTATGCGCAACGGCGAGTTGCCGGAAGAGCTGGCGCATCATCTGATCCTGTCGGAACCGCTGATTGCCGTGGTTCACAAAGACAATCCGCTGAACGCGCTGCCTGACGGCGAACTGACGTTTCAGCATCTGGCCGATCAGCCTTTCGTGTTCTTCTCCAAAGACGTCGGCACGTCGCTGTATGACGATATTCTCGGTCAGCTCAAAACACAGGGAATAACGCCTTTTATCACCCAGGAAGTGGGCGAGCCGCTGACGATTATCGGGCTGGTGGCGGCGGGTTTAGGCGTGTCGATATTGCCGGCGTCGTATTTGCGCATTCAGGTCGATGGCGTGCGTTATTTGCGTTTCGGAAAAGCAGAAGGTACCACGCAGCTCTGGCTGGTGAATCACGCGCGTCGCCCGATGACCGCGGCCACGCGGGCGTTTATCGATTTACTGCTCCGGGAGAACTGACCGTGCAACTGGGGGCAAACCTGCTGTATTTCCAGTCAATTCTGAGAGGCTTTTCACACAATTTGTGCACCAAATCACATAACGAATCAAATAGTTGACGACATATGACAAAAACCCCAACATAGCCCTAATCTTTATTTTGAAGCGCGAAAATAACAGGAGTTCCTTGAGTGATCCCCGACGGGCAACCCGGACATATTGATCAGATTAAACAAACCAATGTCGGTGCTGTGTACCGCCTGATAGATCAGTTTGGTCCCATTTCGCGCATAGAACTTTCTAAAAAAGCTCAACTCGCTCCGGCCAGTATTACCAAGATTGTCCGTGAACTTTTACAGGCACATCTGGTACTTGAAACTGAGTTTCAGGATCCGGGAAGCCGCGGGCGTCCCGCTATTGGTTTAGCCCTGGATACTCAGGCCTGGCATTACCTTTCGGCACGTATCAGCCTGGGGTCGATCACTCTCGGTTTACGGGATCTGAGCAGTAAACTGGTGGTAGAAGAAGTGCTTCCGCTGCCGGAACAGGCGCATCAGCCGCTGCTTAAACGCATCATTTCTGAAATCGATCAGTTCTTTATCCGCCATCAGCGCAAACTTGAGCGCCTGACCGCCATCGCGATTACCCTGCCGGGCATGATTGATGCGCGCCGGGGCATTGTTCACCGCATGCCGTTTTATCATGACGTTTTCGATATGCCGCTTGGCGATACGCTTTCGGAACATACGGGCCTGCCGGTGTACGTTCAGCATGATATCGGCGCGTGGACGCTGGCAGAATCGTTGTACGGTGCGTCACGCGGTTGCAAAAATGTGGTGCAGATTGTGATTGACCACAACGTCGGCGCCGGGGTGATTACCAGCGGGCGCGTTTTGCACGCAGGCAGCAGCAGCGTGGCCGAAATCGGGCATACGCAGGTTGACCCGTACGGGAAACGCTGTTATTGCGGCAATCACGGTTGTCTGGAAACCGTTGCCAGTACCGACAGTATTTTGGATTTAGTGCGTCAGCGCCTCACGGTGCCGGTGCCTGCCAGTTTGCTGCACGGCGTTTCTCTGACGATTGAAGCAGTGTGTGACGCCGCGAACCGGGGCGATCAGCTGGCGCGTGATGTGATTATCAGCGTGGGGCAGAGCGTAGGACGTATTCTGGCGATCATGGTGAATTTGTTTAATCCGGAAAAAGTGCTGATCGGCTCACCGCTTAATTTATCTCAGGATATTCTTCATCCCGCGATAATGTCCTGTATTCAGCAGCAATCACTTCCCGCGTATAGCGAAAATATCAAACTGGAATCCACGCAATTTTATAATCAGGGAACAATGCCCGGCGCGGCATTAGTTAAGGATGCGCTTTATAGCGGCTCCTTACTGATTAAATTATTACAGGGATAATACTCTTAGCGGGCTATATTCTTCGGTGTGGCGACGTTTATTGATCTGTATCAGCAAGCAATGCCATAAATCTGATGCTCACAGGATGTGGTTTGTCCGCCGGTTACTTTAATTACTTATATTCCCTCAGGTTATGACATTAAATAAATTCTTATAACCTTGTGCGTATTACTTACAGTCCAGTCAACAAAACATTGCGCTAACGCAAACCGCTCTCATCTCTCATCGCCTAGACTTTCAGCTGTTACTTTGTCTCTGGCGGCTTTTTCTTACCGGAGGCTATCTTTCAATAAGACGGAGAGATCCCGGAGCCTGAATTTCATGTTAACGCACTTTTTCGTCACGGGTACGGACGCCCGTGTAGGTAAAACCATTGTCACACGTGCCTTGCTCCAGGCCTTAGCCGCGCAGGATCGCTGCGTTTTAGGCTATAAACCTATTGCAACTGGCAGCCAGGAGCTGGCCGACGGGGTTCGAAATAAAGATGCGGTAACTCTCCAGCAGTCATCTTCTATTGCTTATCCTTTTAATAGAATAACCCCTCTGGCCTTAGCTGACGAAGATATTTATGCCAGCCAGGTTCCTGAGAATATTTTTGAAATAATGACCAGTGGCCTCAACTTCATGCGTGAAGAGGCAGATTCAGTGGTCGTAGAAGGGTGCGATGGCTGGAGAACATTGATTACTCCGCACCTTTTATATTCAGACTGGGTTCGCCAGCAAAATATGCCGGTCGTATTAGTGGTCGGTATTCAGGAAGGCTGTGTCAGCCACGCGCTATTAACGGCGCAGGCGATTATCGCCGATGGATTACCGCTGCTGGGTTGGGTTGCAAACCGAATTAACCCGTGCCTTGCCCACTATCAGGAAACTATTGACGCGATCAGTGCCAATATTTCCGCGCCGCTGCTGGGTGAAATTCCTTATTTACCTCGTGCGGAAAGCCGCGATATGGCCAAATTTATTGACCTGTCCAGCCTGAAGCTGAAAATGTTAACCAAAGTCTGATTCGTGACGTTGTCACGTAATCATCGAAACAAAGCGGCTCAGAGTGCCAAACCCTGAGCCGCTTTTTTGTCTATAGTTTGTGTATAGTTTGCCTATCTGCCTGAGCGCATAATCTAACGAAAACAGAGAACATGGCCGTCACGACTCCCGTTGTAAAATCATCACACCGCCCCTTAATTCTCACTGCCTGCATGTTATCGATGTTTATGGCGGCCGTGGAAGTCACAATTGTGGCGACCGCGATGCCGACCATCATCGGTGATCTCGGCGGTTTCTCGCTGCTCGGCTGGGTCTTTGCCGTCTATCTGCTGACACAGGCGATTACCGTGCCGATCTATGGCCGGCTGGCAGATTTGTACGGTTGCCGGAAAATGTTTTTCATCGGGACGACGCTGTTCCTCATCGGCTCCGTATTGTGTGGATTCGCGCCCTCGCTGGCCTGGATGATTGCTTTCCGTGCCTTGCAGGGTCTGGGCGCAGGGGCGATTACGCCGATTGCGACCACGCTGATTGCCAATGTTTATGGCCCGCAGGAACGCGCGAAAGCGCAGGGCTATTTGTCCAGCGTGTGGGGCGTTTCGGCGATTGTCGGCCCGCTGATGGGGGCATTTATCGTTTCGCATTTCCCGTGGGCCGTAGTGTTTTGGGTTAACGTGCCGATCGGTCTGGTGGCGATGGCAATTCTGGTTAAATACCTGCCGCCGGACGGGCAGCGTAAACAACATAAACTGGATCTGGCCGGAACCGGTTATCTGACGCTTTCCGTTGCGGCGCTGCTTCTGGCGTTGCTTCAGGCCGAAGTGCTGGGCTACTGGGCGCTGGCGCTGATTGTGCTGGCGGTGGTCAGCGGATATTTGCTGATCCGCCAGGAGCGCAAAACGCCTGAGCCGCTGTTCCCGCTGGCGTTGTGGGAAAGCAAAGTGATTATTGCCGGTAACATTGGCGGCCTGATTATCGGCGCGACGATGATGGGGATCAGCGCGTTTCTGCCGACCTACGTGCAGGGCGTTCTCGGCGGCACGCCGCTGGAAGCAGGCACCACGCTGGCGCTGATGTCCATCGGCTGGCCACTGGCGAGCATGCTCAGCAGCCGTCTGATGCAGGCGACGTCTTACCGCGCGACAGCGGTTCTGGGCGGTGTTTTACTGCTGGGCGGAAGTGTGGCGCTGCTGTTTCTTTCGCCAGATTCCGGGCTGTGGGTGGCGCGTCTTGCGGCGTTTTCAATCGGCGCGGGAATGGGGTTAGCGAATACCACGTTTATTGTGTCGGTGCAGAATAATGCGGAACCGGCAATCCGCGGGATTGCGACCGCATCCACCTTATTTACCCGCATGTTAGGCTCGGCAATTGGCACCGCCGTGCTTGGCGCAACGCTGAATCTCAATCTGCAATATCGCCTGCCTCAGGTGAACGATCCGGTTCAGCAACTGATGGAAAAAGCCACGCGCAATGCGATGGAAAGCCATCATCTGGCGGCGCTGACCGAAAGTGTGGCGGCGTCCCTGCACTGGGTCTTTATGGTTTCCGCGATTATTTCCGTACTGGCGGTCGCCGCCGGTCTGTTAATTCCGGCAGGCGACCGCCCGCACACCGAACCGCAGCGGGAGAGCTAAGCCAGCGGTTTTCGTTGAAGCCTGACGGCTGCCAGCATCAGCGTCAGGCTCAGTAACACCGCAACTGACGCCATTGCCATGCCATCTCCTACCGATCCCTGTTCAAACTGCCGCCATACATACACCGATACGGTCTGCACGCCTGCCGGTGAAAGCAGCAGCGACGTCACCAGCTCGCGCGAGGCGACGGCAAACACCATCATCATCGACGCCAGCAGGCTGGGAAAGACCAGCGGCAGCATGATCAGCCGCAGCGTTTGCGCTGCCGTCGCCCCATGCACCCGCGCGGCCGCATCCAGATTTCCGCCGATCTGCTTTAACGCCGCGCTGACGTAACGCACCGGATAAGGCAGCAGCAGGCAACAATAGGCGAGCAGCAAAATCACCCAGGTGTTGTAAGGTGTAACCGGCCAGAAGCTGCGGTTCCACGCTAGGATCAGCCCGACGCCAACCACGATCCCCGGCAGCGCCGCCGGTAACAAAGACAATCCGTCAATCAGCGCCGAACCGCGGATCTTCCTGACCACTACCAGCCACGACGCCAGAAAGCCCGTCGCGCCCGCGATTAATGCCGTGCCGAGCGCCAGACTGAGGCTGGTCGACAGGGCGCTGATCGCGTCGCCGTGTGCGGTAAACAGCGCGCCGAAGTGACGTAATGTCAGGTTCGACAGCGAAAGTCCGCCAGAAAGCGTGCCGGAAAACGCTGTAGCCAGCGTCGATAAAATCGGCAGCGCCACGGCAATCACCGTCACCAGCGTGAATAATGCCAGCACCGGGATCGTCCAGCCTTTCAGCCGTTTTTGTGTGATATCGGCGGGTTTGCCGGTCATGCTTTCCACATTTTTGCCCGCCACCACTGCGCGCTGAACGCTGTAAGCGCACAGCGCGATCGCCACCAGCATCAGTGAAAGCACCGCCGCGCCGGGTAAATCAATCGGCCAGTCGGCAAGGCGCGCTTCGATGCCGGTGGTCAGCAGCATCACGCCGCTGCGCGAACCGAGCGCGCCCGGCACGCCGTATTCTTCGATGGATAACGTAAATGCCAGCAGCAAACTTGATGGCATAGCGGGCAGTGCCATGGGTAATGTCACGCGGGAAAAGGCGCGCCACGGGCCAGCGCCGTGAATACGCGCCACGTCTGCCAGACGGCTGCCGCTGGCGGCCATGCTGCGCGACACCGCGAAATACACCACCGGAAAGACGTTCAGCGTCATGACCACAACCATGCCCGGTATGGAAAACAGGAAATCGTTGAGATGCAGCCACGGCACCAGTTGCTGCACATAACCGCGGGTTTGCAGCGCGAGCATCCACGACAGGGCAGCAATATAAGGCGGCAGCAAAAAGGGCACCAGAAACAGAACATCCCACAACGCCGCACCCGGCAGGGCAAACAGGCCACGCAGCGCGCCGAGCGGAATACCGATTAATCCGCTGCACAGCGCGACGCCCAGCCCGACTTTGATCGTGGTGGAAAACAGTTCACGCAGCTGAGGTTCGGCGAACACACGGGTAAATACGCTGAACGGTGCGGAATAAGCACCGGTATCGAGATGCGGGAAAACCGCCTGTAAAATCACAAAGCTGACCGGCACGGTGACCAGCAATAACAACGCAATGCCCGTTACGCCGGGCAAAAAAGCATTTCTGTTCATGGTATTTGTCGTCGTTGTTCGGGGAGGGGAAACGGGCTGCCTTCGCAGCCCGTGACTGACTTACTGCTGACCGAACAGTTTTGCGAAACGCTCGAGCACTTCTTTGCGCGACGCCGAGGCCTGAGAGGCTTCCGGCAACAGTTTCAGCGATTTAAACAACGGACGTTTGGCGTCGATATCGGTGCGCGCGGGCATCAGCCACGCATCGGCTACCAGTTTCTGGCCTTCAGGCGAAAGCGCGTAATCGATAAACGCTTTGGCTTCTTTCTGCTGCTGGCTGGATTTGAGGATCATCATCGGACGCGGGGCGATCACGGTACCGCTGACCGGGAAAATCACCTTGACGGATTCGCCGTCCTGCACACTGGCGTAAGAGACATAATCCACCGCGCCAAACACCGCGGCTTTAGCGCCCTGCAACACTGGCGTCAGCGCCTGTGCGTTTGGCCCGGCGATAATCATGCCGTTGGCTTTCAGATCCTCAAACAGCTTCCACGCCTGCTGTGCGTGGGCATTTTGTAACCCGATCATCAAATCCAGCGACGCACCGGAAAGCGAAGGGTCAGGCGTGGTCACTTTGTCTTTAAATTCCGGTTTGGCTAGATCGCCCCAGTCTTTTGGCTCAGTGGTACCACTTTTGGTGTTCCACACAATGCCCAGCGCGGAAATTCCCTGCGCGACGTAGTAAGGCGTTTTGAATTGCGCCGGAACCTGCTCTGCGTTCGGGCTTTGATATTCCAGCAGCCAGCCGCGTTTTTCGAGATCGGTTGCGGTATCCCAGGATGCGGAGATAAGAACGTCAGCACGCGGATTGGCCTGCTCGGCGTCCAGGCGGGCCATCACTTTGCCGGTGGTGGCCTGGAAAACATCCACTTTCACGCCGGTTTGTTTTTCATAACCTGCCGCCAGTTTTTTTGCCAGAGAACCAGGCCCGGCGGTGTAGAGCGTCAGCGCCTGCGCGCTGCCTGCTGCCATTGCGAGAGAAAGAGTCATTGCGGTCATTACGCCTGTTTTAGTACGGGAAAACGTTGTGCTGTTCTTACGAAAAGTGCTGACTGTGCGGTTCATCATTTTTATCCCATCAGAGGTTAAGCAACAAAAGGTGAAATTACGGAAGGATCAATCGTGTCAATACGGGAGATCGCGCCCTTGTCCATACGGGCAATACGATGGGCGAGCGCGTGGGCTTCGTGCTGATCGTGCGTGACGTAAACCGCGGTGGTGCCGAGCTGGCGCAACAACACCGCCATTTCTTCACACAGGCTTTCGCGCAAATCGCGGTCGAGATTCGACAGCGGTTCATCAAACAGCAGGATGCGGGGTTCGGCGACGATGGCGCGGGCCAGTGCCACACGTTGTTGCTGCCCGCCGGAGAGCTCAGAAGGGCGGCGCGAGACAAAATCCGCCAGCCCGACGCGTTCCAGCGCCGCCATCACTTTTTCCTGCTGCGCCGCGCCACGAATTCCGCGCATCAGCAACGGAAACGCGACGTTCTGGCGAACGGTCATGTGTGGCCAGAGCGCGTAATCCTGAAACGCCATGCCGAGATTACGTTTTTCCGGCGGCAGACTGAACGAGCCACTGGCGACGATTTCGCCGTCGAAACTGATCTGCCCCGATGCGGGATGCAGTAAGCCCGCCAGCATTTTCAGCAGCGTACTTTTCCCGCAGCCCGAAGGGCCGAGCAGGGCGAGGATCGTGCCTTCCGGCACCGATAAATTGACGTGATTGAGTACCGGGTTGCTCCCGAAGAAATGGGAAACCTGATGGATAGCGATAGCGGGACAGGTGCGCGACGGCGCATTCCCGCCGGTATGAGCTGGAATGATCATGGTTGTACTATCCTCTTTGGGACTTATTAGTGGAGGTGAGGGTAAAGGGGGAATGTGACCGGGGTGTGACACCTTTTAGAAAGGTGACCAAATTGCCTTTGCAGGCGGCTTACGGATGACCGGGAATATTTCGGTTTTTCACGTGCGGTGACCGCTCAGCGTCTGGTGCCGAAACCGACCAAAGAGGGCTATGACGAGCCCTCTTTGGAATCTCCGCGTCTTTTTACAACACGCGCTATCGCCGGGCCGACGGACATGTTCTGGAACAATCTAATGTGGCGCGAAATCTTGCCACTGCGCGGTTCCTTCCCCGAGGGCTTCGAGCCATTGGTCTCGAACCCTCAGTCAGCAAAATTTCTGAGCGCGCCATCTCAATTTTCTCAAAAATAACAACGAGTTGGTTTGCTCCTTCCCCTCGTGAGAGGGGAAGGAGCAAATAAAAACCAGCCAGCATCCATCTTTCGGATTACATAGCCAGTGGCCGCTTTCAAAAATCACGCTGGAAGGAGAGGTGGAAAACCGCGTATCTTTTCGCGCGGTTTGTAATCCGACTGGAAGGAACCGCGCAGCGGCGGGATTTTGCGGCAACAGCAAAAGTCCCTGAAACATTGCCAGCCAGCGAAGCGCTTGTTGGAAAAAGCGTGGAGGATTCCAAAGGAGGAAGAGCACTTTCCTCCTTTGGGCGGTTTCGGCGCAGCGCGTTAAGTGATCACCGCACGTAAGAAACCGAAATGTTTTCGATCTGCTTTAGCAGTGTAAGCCGCCATTGCAGCGGCCTTCTGCAAGCAAATCAGCGACTGCACAATTTGTAATAAACTTCATTCCACCGGATCTGATTCTTGAAGTCCGCCAGAGTCGTGTCGTTATCAATCACCAGCAACTCAATCCCGGACAGCTCCGCATACAACCGCAGTGCATCGATATCCAGCGCCTGAGAGAACACCGTGTGGTGCGCGCCGCCGCCGAGGATCCAGGCTTCAGCCGCCGTTGCCAGAGAAGGCTGGGCTTTCCAGATTGCACGGGCAACCGGCAGTTTTGGCAGCGGATGAGGTTGCTCGATGGTATCCACCTGATTGACCAGCAGACGGAAGCGATCGCCCATGTCGATGACGCTGGCATTGACCGCCGGGCCTGCCGGGGTGGAGAAAATCAGACGCGCCGGATCTGCTTTGCCACCTATGCCCAGATATTGCGCATCCAGCAGCGGTTTTTCTTCTTTGGCAATCGACGGGCACACTTCCAGCATGTGCGAGCCAACCACCAGATCGTTGCCCGGCTTGAAGTTGTACGTATAGTCTTCCATGAACGACGTGCCGCCTTTCAGGCCGCTGGCCATCACTTTCATGATGCGCAGCAGGGCCGCGGTTTTCCAGTCGCCTTCGCCGCCAAAGCCGTAGCCTTTTTGCATCAGACGCTGTACCGCCAGCCCCGGCAGTTGTTTCATGCCGTGCAGATCTTCAAAGTTGGTGGTGAATGCGCCGAATTTCCCCTGCTCCAGGAAACGGGTCATCCCCAGTTCGATTTTTGCTGCGTCCAGCAGGTTTTCACGACGTTCGCCGTTGAGTTTCACGGCATCCGTCAGGCGGTAAGTGGATTCATACTCTTCCACCAGCGTATCGATATCGCCTTTGCTGACTTCGTTGATGACGCTGACCAGATCGCCGATACCATAGGCACTGATGCTGTAGCCGAACTGGATTTGCGCGGCCACTTTATCGCCTTCGGTCACCGCCACTTCACGCATGTTGTCGCCAAAACGCGCCACTTTCAGATGCTGGCTTTCATTCTTCGCCGCGGCAACGCGCATCCACTGAGCGATGCGGCGGTGCGATTCGCCATCCTGCCAGTGACCGGCGACCACGGAATGTTGCTGACGCATGCGCGCGCCGATGAAACCGAATTCACGGCCGCCGTGTGCGGTCTGGTTCAGGTTCATGAAGTCCATGTCCATGGAATCCCACGGAATTTCAGCATTGAACTGTGTATGGAACTGCAACAGTGGTTTATGCAGGATGCTCAGACCGGCAATCCACATTTTGGCCGGAGAGAAGGTGTGCAGCCAGGTAATCAGGCCGACGCAGGAATTCGCATAGTTAGCTTCGCGGCAAAGTGCGGTGATTTCGTCCGGCGTGGTGACCAGCGGTTTGAGCACCAGTTTGACCGGCAATCCGGCTTCTGCGTTCAGGCCATTGACTACCTTCTCGGCGTTCTCTTTTACCTGACGTAACGTTTCCGGCCCGTACAGATGCTGACTGCCAATAGCGAACCACACTTCGAGATGTTTAAACGCGTCCATTAATCACTCCTGAATTTCAGATGTTTGAAAAAACCGTTTTCGAAAAAATAGTCAGTGTGCTGTCTTCGCTGCAAACAGCAGTTCAGTGGTTGCACACCATTGCTGATAACGTTCGTACAGACGCTGGTATTGTTCGACGCGCTGCGGATCCGGCAGCAACGTGCGTTCGATGCTGCACGCCATTTTTTCCTGGGCGGCAGGGACGTCTTTGAATTCCCCGGCGGCGACGGCAGCAAAGATGGCGGCACCCAGCGCGCAGCACTGATCGGAGGCGACAATCTGCAACGGACGGTTCATGGCGTCGGCGCAAACCTGCATGATGACCGGCGATTTACGGGCAATACCGCCGAGCGTGAGAACGTTTTCAACCGGAATGTCTTGTTGTTCGAAACACTCCATAATCGCGCGCGCACCAAAGGCGGTAGCCGCAATGAAACCGCCGAACAGTTCCGGTGCTTCGGTGCCGAGATTGATGTCAGTAATGACGCCTTTCAGACGCTGATTGGCAAACGGTGTCCGGCGTCCGTTAAACCAGTCGAGCACCAGCGGCAGGTGATCCAGCTTCGGATTGGCGGCCCACGCGGCGGTCAGATCGGGCAGCAGATTTTTTTGCAAGGCGGTGAGTTGTTCTTTCAGTTCCGGATGCGCCTTAGCGGCCTGAATCAGCGGCCAGCTCAGCAGGCGGCTGAACCACGCGTACATATCGCCAAACGCGGATTGTCCGGCTTCCATGCCGATCATCTCCGGCACCACGCTGCCTTCCACCTGACCACAAATTCCGGCGATGGCGCGGTCGTTAACGCGTTCTTTATCGGCAATCAGGATGTCGCAGGTGGAGGTACCGATCACTTTGACCAGCGTGTAAGGCTGTGCGCCCGCGCCGACTGCGCCCATATGGCAGTCGAATGCGCCGCCGGAAAGCACGACGGAGGCGGGCAGGCCGAGGCGTTCTGCCCATTCAGGCGTCAGCGTGCCGACAGCCTGTTCAGCGGTGACGGTGTTGGTAAACAGCGGATACGGCAGGTGTTCAACCAGCAAAGGATCGAGCGCGGCGAAGAAATCTTTTGGCGGCAGGCCGCCCCACGACGGATGCCAGAGCATTTTGTGTCCGGCGCTGCAACGGCCACGTACGACTTTATCCGGCGCGGTGGTGCCGGAAAGCAGGGCGGGCACCCAGTCGCATAATTCCACCCAGGAGGCGGCGGCTTTGGTGACAGCAGGGTCGGCGCGGGAAACATGGAGAATTTTGGCCCAGAACCATTCGGAGGAGTAGACGCCGCCGATATAGCGGGAATAGTCGGGGAAATCACCGCTGCGGCACAGACGGTTAATTTCTTCGGCTTCTTCTATCGCCGTGTGATCTTTCCATAACACGAACATGGCGTTCGGGTTTTCGGCGAACTCAGGATTCAGCGCCAGAATGTTGCCGTCTTTATCGACCGGCGCGGGTGTTGAACCGGTGGAATCCACGCCGATACCTACCACGCGTGCTGCGCGTTCGTTGCCAAGACGTTGTACGACGTTTTTAATCGCCTGTTCCATCGCTTCAATATAATCAAGGGGATGGTGGCGGAACTGATTTATTGCCGCATCACAGTAACGGCCCTCATTCCAGCGCGGGTAGTAAACCACGTCGGTTTCCATTTCGGCACCGGTCTGACAATCAACGGCCAGTGCGCGGATGGAATCGCTGCCAAAATCAAGACCAAGAGCAATCGCACCTTGCGTCATTCTTTCTCACTCCTTCAGGTTTGCCGTAGTCATTACGGCGGCGAATCGAATTGCTCTAACAGTAGGAGGATGGCAAAAAGTGAGTGAGGAGGCGTTAGCTGGAAGTATGCACAAATCTGCTCCCCATGATGTTTCTGTGAGGTTGGTCAAATGTTAGTGTTTGGCTAAAATCGCTATATCTATGTACAAACCTGCTGTTTTCCCGCCGTGTGATAGCGCTCTACATTCCGCTGCAAAATTACCGCTAAAACTTACTGCGTCTTACAACAGAGCGTGACGCAAATCCGCTATATACCGGACTTCGCCGCGCTCTGATTTTGTTTCCTTACGCCAATGATAACGTTTTCATGATTGCGGACAGCCACCCGGATTAAGGCCGGAATCGTGAAAAACAACAATAAAAGTCGGAGAACATCATGCATAAATTCACTAAGGCACTGGCGGCGGTCGGGTTAGCGGCTGTTATGTCACATTCAGCTATGGCAGCAGACAATCCGAAGCTGGGTTTTCTGGTTAAACAACCGGAAGAACCGTGGTTCCAGACTGAATGGCGGTTCGCTGATAAGGCCGGTAAAGACCTGAATTTCGAGGTCATTAAAATTGCCGTGCCGGATGGCGAAAAAACGCTGAATGCCATCGACAGCCTCGCGGCAAACGGCGCGAAAGGGTTTGTTATCTGTACGCCGGATCCGCGTCTGGGGCCTGCCATCATGGCCAAAGCCCGCAGCTATGACATGAAAGTGATCCAGGTGGATGACCAGTTTGTGAATGCCAAAGGCAAACCGATGGAAGAAGTGCCATTGGTCATGATGGCGGCGACCAAAATCGGCGAACGTCAGGGGCAGGAACTGTATAAGGAAATGCAAAAACGCGGCTGGAAAGTGGCTGATACCGGCGTAATGGCGATTACCGCGGATGAGCTGGATACCGCACGCCGCCGCACCAGCGGTTCTATGGATGCACTGAAGGCCGCCGGTTTCCCGGAAAAACAAATCTATAAAGTGCCGACAAAATCCAACGATATCCCGGGCGCACTGGACGCCGGTAACTCCCTGCTGGTGCAACATCCTGAAGTGAAAAACTGGCTGATTATCGGCATGAACGACAACACCGTTCTGGGTGGCGTGCGTGCAACAGAAGGTCAGGGCTTTAAAGCGGCGAACGTGATCGGCATCGGCATCAACGGGGTTGACGCGGTGAATGAGCTGTCAAAAAGCGCGCAAACCGGCTTCTACGGTTCCCTGTTACCGAGCCCGGATATCCACGGTTACAAAAGTATCCAGATGCTGAATGAGTGGGTGACCAAAGGTGTTGAACCGCCGAAATTCACCGAAGTGACCGACGTTGTGCTGATCACCCGCGACAATTTCAAAGAAGAGCTGAAGAAGAAAGGCTTAATGTAACTTTTGCCTGATCTGAATTGAGTTACTGCACCACGGACGACGGTTAAGAAGTGCGACTGTTTTCTGTGGTGCAGTAATCGGTTTGAAATCCTTCACATATTTTTCCAGGTAGCCACTATGACTCAGCAATCTTCAAACAAGACGCCTTTGCTGACACCGTCGCTGACGGAGTTTGATGCGGCCACGCCGTATCTGGAATTCCATGACATTGGCAAAACTTTTCCGGGCGTGAAAGCGCTGGACGGTATTTCATTCAATTGTTACGCCGGACAAATTCATGCGCTGATGGGCGAGAACGGCGCGGGGAAATCCACGCTGCTGAAAATCCTCAGCGGAAACTATCAGCCGTCGCAGGGCAACATTCACATCAAAGGCCAGCCGGTGGCATTTAACAACACCACCGATGCGCTCGATGCCGGTGTGGCGATCATTTATCAGGAACTGCATCTGGTGCCGGAAATGACGGTGGCAGAAAACATTTATCTCGGGCAGTTGCCGAGTAAACACGGGTTCGTGAACCGCAAATTGCTGCGCTATGAAACCAAAATCCAGCTGGAACATCTCGGGCTGGATATCGACCCGGACACGCCGCTGAAATATCTCTCCATCGGCCAGTGGCAGATGGTGGAAATTGCGAAAGCGCTGGCGCGTAACGCCAAAATCATTGCGTTCGACGAACCGACCAGCTCGCTGTCTGCCCGTGAAATTGAACAATTGTTCCGCGTTATCCGCGAGTTACGTGCCGAAGGGCGCGTCATTTTGTATGTTTCACACCGTATGGAAGAAATTTTTGCATTAAGTGACGCTGTCACTGTTTTCAAAGATGGCCGTTATGTGCGGACCTTCGAGGACATGACGCAGGTCGATAACAGCAAGCTGGTGCAGGCTATGGTCGGCCGCAATCTGGATGATATCTACGGTTACGCGCCGCGTCCGCACGGCGAAATCCGTCTGGAACTGGACGACGTCAAAGCACCAGGCGTGAGAACGCCGGTCAGCCTGACCGTGCGTCAGGGGGAAATTGTCGGTCTTTTCGGGCTGGTCGGCGCAGGGCGCAGCGAGCTGATGAAAGGCCTGTTCGGCGGCACGCGCATTACCGGCGGCACCGTCAGGCTGGACGGCGAAGCACTGAATATCCGCAAACCGGCTGACGCCATCCGCCTCGGCATTATGCTGTGCCCCGAAGACCGCAAGGCCGACGGCATCATTCCGGTGCATTCGGTGCGCGACAATATCAACATCAGCGCCCGCCGCAAAACGGTGAAAGCGGGGTGCCTGATCAACAACGCCTGGGAAGCCAAAAATGCGCGCAAGCATATCGAAGCGCTGAACATCAAAACCCCGAGCGACCAGCAGCTGATCATGAACCTTTCCGGCGGTAATCAGCAAAAAGCCATTCTTGGCCGCTGGCTGTCGGAAGAAATGAAGGTCATTTTGCTCGACGAACCGACGCGCGGTATTGACGTCGGCGCCAAGCATGAAATCTACAACGTGATTTACTCACTGGCGAAACAGGGCATTGCCGTGCTGTTTGCGTCCAGTGATTTACCGGAAGTGCTGGGTCTGGCGGACAGAATTGTGGTGATGCGCGAAGGCGCCATCTCCGGCGAACTGTTGCACGACGACGCTACCGAAGAAAAAGCGCTGGGGCTCGCCATGTTGCGGACGCCAGATCTTGATTCTGCCCCTGACGCTGCCTGACTGAGGAGCAAAAATATTATGTCGAGTATGACAACCAATTCAGCCAAACCGGATCAACCTTCTGCTGCATCGCGCAGCGGGCAAGGCCTGATGCGAATCTGGGACAGCTACGGCATGCTGGTGGTCTTCGCCGTGCTGTTTCTCGCCTGTACGATTTTTGTGCCGAACTTCAGTTCCTTCATCAACATGAAAGGGCTGGGGCTGGCGATTTCAATGTCCGGCATGGTGGCCTGCGGAATGTTGTTCTGTCTGGCATCCGGCGACTTCGACCTGTCCGTCGCCTCGGTGATTGCCTGCGCCGGTGTTACCACGGCAGTGGTCATCAACATGACCGAAAGCCTGTGGATTGGCGTCGCCGCCGGTTTGCTGCTCGGAATGCTGACCGGTTTGCTCAACGGTTTTGTTATCGCCCGTCTGAAAATCAACGCGCTGATCACCACACTTGCCACCATGCAGATTGTGCGCGGTCTGGCGTACATCATTTCTGACGGTAAAGCGGTCGGTATCGAAGACGAACGTTTCTTCGCGCTCGGCTATGCCAACTGGTTCGGGCTGCCCGCGCCAATCTGGCTGACGGTCGGCTGTCTGATTATCTTTGGCCTGCTGCTCAACAAAACCACGTTTGGCCGCAACACGCTGGCGATTGGCGGTAATGAAGATGCGGCGCGACTGGCGGGTGTGCCGGTCGTTCGTACTAAAATTATCATCTTTGTGCTTTCCGGGCTGGTGTCGGCGGCGGCGGGGATCATTCTGGCTTCGCGAATGACCAGCGGCCAGCCGATGACGTCGCTGGGCTTTGAACTGATCGTTATCTCTGCCTGCGTGCTGGGCGGCGTATCGCTGAAAGGTGGCATCGGTAAAATTTCTTACGTGGTATCGGGGATCCTGATCCTGGGCACGGTAGAAAATGCCATGAACCTGCTGAACATTTCTCCGTTCTCGCAATATGTCGTACGTGGTCTGATCCTGCTGGCGGCAGTCATCTTCGACCGCTACAAACAGAAAGCTAAAAAGACGGTTTAACCCCGTTCTGTGATAACGCTTTCACAGCGTTACCCCACGGCATTTAACGCTCTTATCGGTTAAATGCCGTAAAAACGCGTGGTTGTTCACAAATTAGCAACCTTTACTGGCAGCGTTTTCACCGCCGATTAGAATAGATGAAAAGTCCATAGCCCAGTGAAGTTTCAGGAGGTTCGATGTATCACCGTATGATTCAGGATCAGCAGCAAAATCCGCTGTTACCGGGTTACAGTTTCAACGCCTATCTGGTCGCCGGTATGACACCGATCCTCGCTGACGGGCCACTGGATTTCGCCATCGATCGTCCGGGCGGGATGAAAGGTTACATTCTTAACCTGACGGTCAAAGGGCAGGGGAAAGTCTTTGACGGTGAAGATACGTTTTACTGCAATCCCGGTGATTTGTTGTTGTTCCCGCCGAAAGCGCGCCATTTATACAGCCGCTCGGCCAATGCCGATTCCTGGTATCACCGCTGGGTGTATTTCCGCCCGCGCGCCTACTGGGCTGACTGGCTGGAATGGCATACCAAGACCCGCGACGTAGGGCGTCTTTCTTTACCGAACAACACCTTATTGCTGGAGTTCGACCGCCTTTTTGCCAATATTGAGCAAACCCAAAAATCAGGTCGTCGTTTCTGCGAAGAATTAGGGATGAATCTGCTGGAACGCCTGTTGCTGCGTGCCATGGAAGAAGATCCGCAGAGTCCACAAAAGATTATGGACCCGCGCGTCATTGAAGCCTGCCAGTTTATTACCGGTAATCTGGCCGGAGAACTGCGCATTGACGAAGTTGCGCGCCACGTTTGCCTGTCACCTTCACGGCTGGCGCATTTATTCCGCGAACAGGTCGGTATCAACATTCTGCGCTGGCGTGAAGATCAGCGGGTGATCCGCGCCAAACTGCTGTTACAAACTACCCAGGAATCCATTGCGACGATTGGCCGCGTGGTGGGATATGACGATCAGTTGTATTTCTCGCGTGTTTTCCGCAAGCGGGTAGGGGTGAGCCCGAGTGATTTCCGCCGACGCAGCGTGGAGATCAACTATCCGGCTAAACCGTACAGATCGCAGCCGTGGCCGGAGCAGGAAAACGCCGTGGCCTATCATTTTTGAGTTTTGCAGAGTGGGCCGCTGCAAAAGGGGCGGCCGTTTAAGGTCACCAAGACCTTGGGTTGCCACCCAAGCGGGCTTAAGGTCAAGACCGTGGGCGTCGGCCCACACCGACCAAAGACCCGGTAACGCGCGGGCCTCTGGACTCCGCGCTTTTTTCACTGCGCGCTATCGCGGGTGTGACGGACATGTTCTGACGCAATCGTGCGTGGCGCAAATCCAGGTGCTTCGCACTGCCTTCTCTCGGTCTTCGAGCCTATGGTCTCGAAGCCGCTCCGTT
>NZ_JAEMGT010000087.1:0-24230 GCF_017655185.1 Rahnella sp. ChDrAdgB13
CTAATCCCCTCGTAGTGAAGACAGCGAACCACGGTTAGCTGACCAACGGTTCACCGGGAGGCACCCGGCACCACAACGTTAAAAGAACAAAGCTTTCCAGTCTGCGAAGATGGGATAACCCGGAGTGACTGGAAAGCGCATTCGCATGAGTTCTGTGATGATGGTTTTGACGCGTGCGCGGTGATTTCTTCATTTCAGGGCTCAGCCGAATGTAAGCCCAGAAAGCCGAATTGGGGTAGTTTTGTATTTTGTACGGAACTGGATATAAAAAAACCTTACTTATACTCCAGAGCATAAGTAAGGCTGCCAACGGTAGGCCAACATCAACATCACGTATTATGATATGTATAAATTTTTAAATATTAAAATAATTTTTAAGTGAAATTAAGTTCGTTCGATGCTGAATGCAAATGACTTAACGCATCATTTGTTGGTAGTTGAATGTTAACTGAGCCCGCCTATGTGCGGGTTTTTGCATTTCTGGGGCTGATTATAAAATAGGGAGCCCTTGAGCTGAATAAGGACTCCCTCATACATCTGTTAATCTGATTAAAGAGGACAATATTATGTTAACAAGTTATCCACCAGGTGGAATTGGCGTCCCGGATAGTTGCCTCTTCCACACGTTCAATGAGGCCAAGGGCGATAGCTCTTTCAGGGTCAAGGATAGTGGATTCTCTAATAAGAGCGTTCCAGTCGCCCCGCTCCTCAGCATTCGTAGTTTCTTTGTCGAAAATACCAACAAGCCGTGCTAGGTCATGATCCAGACTTCCAACCCATTCGCGCATCCTTTCATGGTCAACACTTTGCATACCTCCGAAATTCCACTGGAAAGGATGCAAAAGGAAGCGTGATCCGCTGTTAGCAAATCGTTGTGTACCGGCTAAGAAGATAGCATTAGCAATAGAATCAATATTACTTATGTTAAAAGTGTTCACTGGGATAGGCAGTGTTTTTATAAAATTATAAGCAGTGAAACCTGACGTAACTTCGCCTCCAGAGCTGGATATATGCAAATTAATGCTTTCCGCACCTTTCACTAAAGCTTGCAAACAATGAGCTTGCAAAATGCTCACTGTGCTTGCGTTAACTGGACATAGAAAATGTATAGTGTGAATCATATAACCACCTTTTTGCTGTGTGAAAAATAATCATACATCAGAAATTGTGTGGTGAGTGTCTGGATCCAGTAGGTGGGTATTTCACGGCTTTGCCACCCAGAAAAATGAGCACTGTAAAGAATAAAACGCCAACGCAGCGGGGTGGCGCCCGCACTACATTTCAGGCTACGCATTTGCGTGGCCTTTTTTTATGACTACAGAAACACAGCCCATTCACTTATGGGAGGTGGGAACTTATGAAAATGGTCCCAGAAAAAATAGCGGCATTCTTCTCGTACTGCGTTTCTGCGTTCCTGGTATTTGTCGGTGGCCTGACTAATTGGCTGCATCATGTCGACTGGAACCAGATAGCAGTCATTGGTGGCTTCCTCATTGGTATCGCGACGTTTCTCACGAGCACCTATTTTGATTGGCGCAGAACGCGCGCCTACGAGAAAGGTGTCGATGCCGGAATTATCGAGCAGCCACCAGAAAAACGCGGTCTTTTCAGAACGAAAGGTGGCGAATAACTATGGCGTACAACAGAAAAGCCGGTGCTGCTGGCGCTGTATGTTCCGTTATGGCGATCATTGCCATTGTGGTTTCAAACGGACATGTTCGAACGAATGAGCAGGGCCTCGAACTGATGGGCAACGCGGAAGCATGTCGCCGAGAACCCTATGTTTGCCCTGCGGGATATCCGACTGACGGAATAGGAAATACCCACGACGTGAAACCCGGCACGCGGAAAACCGATCAGCAGATCGCCGCCGACTGGCAGAAAAATATTTTGGACGCGGAAAAATGCATAAATACTTATTTCCGTGGACGGGACATGAACGATAACCAGTTTAGCGCCATGACATCGGCCGCTTTCAACATGGGGTGTGCCAGCCTGCGCAGCTATTACAGCACCGCCCGCAAAGCACGCTTTGAAACCTCAATCCACAAATACGCGCAGGCCGGTAACTGGCCAATGATGTGCAACCATCTGCCTGATTTCGTTAATGGTGGTGGTAAAAAATTGCCGGGCCTCGTTATCCGCCGTGAGAAAGAGAAAGTGCTCTGCCTGGAGGGCTAACCATGATCAACTGGTTTCGGGTTGTCATCACCGCGCTGCTGTTTCTCATTATCGGCGTTCTGCTCTGGGCCGCCTTCCACTATTACGGCAAGACCATCAGCCAGCAGTCAGAAATCTCAGTGGCTAACCAAGCCAAGAATTCAGCGGAATTCACCCTGAACGCGCAGGCGCAGGCCATGAGCATCTTCAACACTATCGCAGGGGCAACTTTGGATGAGCAGCATGCGAACACACTGGACTCACAGACGGCCCAGACTGACATCAAAGCTGCTCTTGCGGGCGATGCTTGCGCTTCTGTTGTTGTGCCTGCTCGCGCAAATAACCGGGTGCTCGACCGTTACAACGCAGTACATAAAGGTGCCGGTAACGCCGATACCAGCAAGCCTGCTGGCGCTGTGCCAGCCGTCGCCGCCACCAAGTGACCCGCTAACTTACGGCGCGTCAGTGCAGTGGAATGAACTGCTGCTGACCGACCTGCAAAACTGCAATTCCCAGCTTTCCGGCATCAAGAAAATTGAAGAGGCCAGACAGAAATGACAAAGCTAAAGAGCATATTTCTATGGCTCATCAGTTTCTTTTATACCCCAGTCGCAGTGACTGAAATTCAACCGAAGGAAAATACCGTGAAATTAGCGCTCGCTTTACTTATCAACAATCAGCTTGCCGATGGCTTGGCGGCTAATACTGTTCAGGTTACGCTGACCGATGACTCTGACGCGGTTCAGTCCGGCGCGGTAGTAAACTTAACTGCTGATAATGGTGCGGCAATCAGCCCTACTAGCGCACTGACCGATGCAAACGGCCAAATTACAGCAAGCATCGTTAGTTCAGTTGCGGGCAGCTCCGTTGTAACAGTCACAGCTACTGACGGTACGGTAGTCAGAGGACAGGTTAGTTTTGCTGCGGTTCCCGCGCCAGTGTCCTCTGTTGTTGACCCAACCCCGGTTGTAGATGCAGCAGCAGAAGCCAAAGCCGGTGTAGCCGACCTTGACGCAGCACTAAGCTTCATTGAAAGCGGAGTAGCTCAGTTGGGCGAAGCAGCAAAAGACGAGCTAAAAGAACTGGCAAAGAAGTACCTCTGATAAATACACATTCTGAAATATTTATTGCTGAATAGGTTGAAAAATGCCCTGAGAGCAACAATAGATTCTGTGCACCCAATTTTGAGTGCGCTGAACTTCTAAGGGATTAAAATGAAAGACGGTATTTACTTTGTTGTATTCAGCAGCAATCAGAATGACGTAGGAAATGGTACCGTAGTTGTGAAGGATGGCTCCGTTAACGGCGGTGATTTTGGCTTTACCTACCAAGGTAAAATTGATGGTGAAAAATTGGATTTGCATGTTTTTCAGCACAACCCTAATGCTCAGAATATCTTTCATGGCGTGAATGAGTACACCATCAATCTCAGTATTGCAGAAGGCCCTGGCGGGTATAGCCTATCCGGCTCTGTTAACGGCATTGCTGGAGCCATACTAACAGTGAAAGCTAAGAAAATTGGCGACCTGATATAAAACATAAACCTCCTTCGGGAGGTTTTTTATTGGAGCGATTATGGCTGATACCAAAGACCTTTCTGCCAAACTCCAATCTCTTAAAAAGCAAATCCCCTTTGCAACAGCACAGGCACTGACCAGTGTTGCCCGGCAGATAGCCGCAGCAGAGAAGACTGCATTCCAGCGGAAATTGGAGAACCCGACGCCATTTACGGTTAACTCTATTGGGTCTTCGGGGGCGCGGCGCGATAACCTGATCGCTAAAGTATTTGTTCGCGATATTGCTGCCGGTTATTTGGAACCTTTGGAATTTGGCGGCGTGCATAAACTTAATGGTCAGGCGCTGCTCAACCCTAAAACCGTCAAGCTGAACAAATACGGAAACCTGTCGCGCAATAAACTCTCACAACTCAAAGCAAAGCCAGATGTGTTCATTGGTGATATCGATGGAATTAACGGTGTCTGGCAACGAGTGAAGGTGAAGAAGGGTAAGAAAGGCAAAAAGCGCCAGAAGCGTTCAGCCAATGGTACACACCGCGCCCGGGCTAAGAACCCAATGCCCAAGCTGCTGATCCGGTTCGGCGATGCGCTCCCTGTCAAACCCACTCTGGGATACATGGACAGGGCTGAGAAGATGGCTGCTGGCCTGATGCCTGCCGCGTTGAGCAGGGCGATCGATGAAGCACTGCGCACCGCAAGGTGATAACAACTCTCAATAAAAAATGGGTCCTTCCCCGGACCTTTTTAATACACGGGCATTGCGCGCCGCGTTCTGCGTCTAGCTATGAAATTTTGAAATTTGGGTAACAGGTAACAACTGAGGTAACACATGAACCAGTCAGATTTTGCCAAACTTCACGGTGTCAGCCGCAAGACGGTAACCACCTGGAAAGCCCGTGGTTGGCTGGTTCTTGATGGTGATGACATTGATGTGAAGGCATCAAATGCCAACATTGAACGGTATAGAAAAACTGTTACCCGGCCCGCGAAAAAAAACGATAAAAGTGCCGCAGGTAACAAACAGGGTAACAGAGCAGGTAACAAGTCCAAGGGTAACAACTTGGGTAACAAAACGCCGGCAGATCATCATGAGTCGCCAACTAAAATTGTCGAGCGCATGATCGCTGACAGCGGTGCCAAGATGACGCTCGATGAAGCCCGGACGTTGAAAGAAAACTTTCTGGCTTTACTTACCCAGCTTGAATACGAGATTAAATCGGGCCAGGTACTCCCTTACAAAGAGATGATCGCCGCCGTTGGGCAAGAGTATTCCCGCATGCGTACCCGTCTTATTGCGATTGCTCCCGAACATGGCCCCCGCTTGCGGGTGCTTGCCTCGACCACCAGTGATGCAGAGTTCGTGTCGGCGCTGCAGGAGGTGGTTCATGAGGCAATGGAGGAGTTGAGCCTTGATGCAGATGACAAACGAGGTGCCGACTAACTCAGCCGCCTGGGGGAATTTTGTCACAGAGTTAAAGTTGCGACGTGGAGATATTGCCCCACCTGAACCGCTGTCATTAAGCCAGTGGGCCAATACCTTCGCAGTGTTGTCGAAAGAGACCAGCGCGCAGACTGGCCGGTTCCGTTCTTTCGGATATCAGGATGGCATGATGGATGCCATAACCGACCCGTTGGTGACCCAAGTCTCGGTAATGAAATCGGCCCGTGTGGGCTACACCAAAATTCTCGATCATGTTGTGGGCTATTACCTCCAGCATGATCCTTCACCGATATTGGTTGTGCAGCCTCGCGTAGAAGATGCCGAGGATTACAGCAAAACCGAAATAGCGCCGATGCTGCGTGATACTCCGGTATTGGCCGCCATTGCCGGGGACAGTAAGGCAAAAGATAGTAACCAAACCATCCTTAAAAAACAGTTTCTCAACGGCTCAAACCTGACGCTGGTGGGCGCTAACAGTCCGGGTGGTTTCCGTCGTATCACCTGCCGCGTGATTTTGTTCGATGAAGTTGACGGGTATCCCTCCGGCGGTGCCGGTACTGAGGGTGACCAGATTGCCCTGGGTATCAAACGCTCCGAAACCTTTTGGAACCGCAAAATAGTGCTGGGTTCGACCCCGACGGTGAAAGGTATTTCCCGCATTGAAAAGGCATATGGCGAAAGTGACCAGCGCAAATTCAACGTGCCGTGCCCGCACTGCGGTGAGTTTCAGGTTCTGGAATGGGGCGGCCCGGATACGCCATACGGCATCAAGTGGGATAAAGACGAAGAGGGAAATAGTTTACCGGAAACGGCCTACTACGTCTGCCGGCATTCCGGGTGCGTGATCCATCACAATGACCTGTCAGTGATGGTAAAACAGGGAGAGTGGCGCGCCACGCGGCCTTTTAAGGGGCACGCAGGATTTCATATCTGGGCCGGTTACAGCCTTTTTCCGAATGCGGCCTGGAAACATCTGGTGGCCGAATGGCTGAGGGTGAAAGACGATGCACTGATGCGTCAGACGTTTATCAACCTGGTCTTGGGGGAAGTCTACGAAGACCGCGGCGAAAAAGCCCTGAGTGAAAGAAAACTGGTTGAGCGGTGTGAGGTCTACGCCGCTGAAGTGCCTGACGGCGTTGCGGCGATCACTGCCGGCATTGATACGCAAGACGGGCGCTTCGAGATTGAAGTGGTGGGGTGGGGCCGTAACGAAGAAAGCTGGTCGATTGCCTATGACGTCATCGAGGGGGATCTCGAAACCGATGAACCATGGAAAAGGCTTGATGCCTATCTCAAGCAGGTATGGCGTCGCGCCGACGGTCGCGGTTTCACCTTAATGGCGGCCTGCATGGACTCCGGCGGTCATCACACACAGAAGGTTTATGAGTTTGCCAAAGAGCGTCTGGGTCGTCGGATCTGGGCCATCAAAGGTGAGTCCGCCCGCGGGGGTAAACGTTCACCGGTCTGGCCGACCAAAAAGCCCACATCCCGCAGTAAAGCGCAGTTTCGGCCAATTATTCTGGGCGTGAATGCGGCAAAAGATTCTGTTCGGGCCAGGTTGCATATTGAGCCCCCTGAAGCCGGTACCGCCTCAGCAGGCTTTATGCATTTTCCTGTGGATCGTGACCTTAACTATTTCGGCCAGTTACTGGCTGAGCGCTCGGTTACGAAAACGGCCGGCGGGCAGCGATACCGTGTTTGGGAGCAGTTACCGGGCAGGGCTAACGAAGCCTTGGACTGCCGGGTCTATTCTTACGGCGCGCTGTGCGGCCTGATGTATATGGGGCTGAAACTCAACGGGTTGGCTGACAGTATCACTGCAGACGCCGGTAAGCTTTTGCCTCCTCCGGCCGATCCCGAAGAAAAGCAAAATCTGCGCCTGCCGGGCGTCATTATTACCGAACCTGAGAAACCTCAGCGTAAACCTTTGCATAAGCGCCTCGCTTAAGGACCTCTATGTTTAATCCAAACTCCAGCCTGTTAGCTGGTGCGATGACGCGTGACCAGTTACAGGCTGCACTGACCAGCGCACAGCAGGCCTATCTCGAGCTTTCGACGGGTGCGAAGGGCGTGTCTTTCTCTTACACGCAGGGTGACGGTACGCGCTCGGTCGCTTATCAACAGACAGATATTGGACAGCTCACCGCGCTGATCCAGCTTCTTCAGGCTCAGTTAGGCATCGTTAAACGTCCACGCGTGACGTTAAGGTTTCGGTACTGATGAAAAGCGGAGAGGTCAGAATTCTCGGGCCAAACGGCCGACCCTTACCCCCATCGAACCGAAAGGCCTCCATGTTGAACGGTTCCGGCCGCGTGCCTTATGACGCCGCGGATTCTTTCAGCGATGCGATGGCGAACTGGCAGCCCGCGCTTTGGTCGCCGGATAACGAAGTCAATATCTACCGCGATCGCATTGTTTCCCGCGTTCGCGACATGGCCCGTAATGACGGTTGGGCATCAGGCAGCGTCACCCGCATTTTGGACAATGCGGTTGGGGCTAATTTTCGCCCTATCGCCAAAGTGGATTATCGCGCGCTTTCGCTTCAAACCGGCCTGAAAGCTTTTGATGCCAAATGGGCGGATGAGTACGGCCGGGCCGTTGAGGCGGCGTGGCGTAACTGGGCAAATGATCCTGGTCGTTATTGCGACGTTGAGCGAAAAAAAACGGTATCTCAGATGCTGCGCCTGGCTTTTCGCCACAAACTGGTGGACGGCGATGCGCTGGCGGTTCTGCAATACCGGACGGATCGGCTCGGGCACGGTCGTGCGCGTTATGCAACGACCATACAGATTATTGACCCGGACCGGCTCAGTAACCCACAGCAGGTATTCGATATGCTGAACATCCGCGGCGGCGTAGAAATTGACGACGACGGCGTGCCGGTGGCGTATCACATCCGCAAAGCCCACATGGGTGACTGGTGGAGTGCTGAAAAAACGATGACGTGGGAACGAGTCAGGCGTGAAACCGCCTGGGGACGGCCGATTGTCGTGCATGACTTTGACGGCGATCGTGCTGCACAGCATCGGGGCAGCAGTATTTTTACGCCCATCGTTCAGCGCCTGAAAATGCTGATCAAATACGATGAGGTAGAGCTGGAGTCCTCAATCCTCAATGCCGTGTTTGGTGCGTACATCACCTCGCCCTATGACCCGGGATTATTCGCTGATTCACTTCAGACGGACGACGTGCTGGCTTATCAGGACATGCGTACCGAGTATCACAATGATAAACGCATCTCTTTGCAAAGCGGTGCCCGGATGCCAATCCTTGCCCCCGGGGAAAAGATTGACACCGTGAATGCGGCGCGGCCAACCAGTAACTTTGCAGCGTTCGAGAGCGCAGCATTACGTAACGTGGCCGCAGCCCTGGGTATTTCAACCCAGCAGTTAACGCAGGACTGGTCTGATGTGAACTACAGTTCAGCCCGTTCTGCCATGCTGGAAGCCTGGAAAACCCTGACGCGCCGCCGCGATGATTTTGCCAGCGGCTTTGCCCAGCCTATCTTCAGCAGCTTTATCGAAGAACTCCACGATATTGGTGAGGTACCTCTTCCTGCTGGCGCGCCGGAATTTCTGGCGGCCAAAGCGGCGTATTGCCGTGCTCAGTGGATGGGACCCGGTCGCGGCTGGGTTGACCCCGTTGCTGAGAAAAAAGGCGCGATCCTCGGCATGGATTCCGGCATGTCAACGCTGGAAATGGAAGTCTCAGAAAACGTCGGCGAAGACTGGGAAGAGCTCCTCGATCAGCGCGCCCGCGAAATCGAAGCCTTCCAGGAACGTGGATTGCCGGTTCCGACATGGGGACAGGCGGACACCTTTGCACCTCAAACAATTAAAGACCCGGAGGCACAGTGAATTTACCGCACTTAGCGCAGCGCCTGTTTAACACGCCGCTGGCGCTGCATCCCCGAAAGGCCGAAGTGGTCATGGCGGCGCTGACTGACCGTTTTGGCCTGACGCGCATTCAGTCCATGTCTGACTGGGATGACGAAGACGATTCATTCTCCCGACAGGCCCGTGATACGGGCTATGACGTGGTGGAAGGTATCGCCATTATCCCGGTTCAGGGGACGCTTGTGCAAAAGCTCGGCACCTTGCGGCCTTACAGCGGGATGACCGGCTATGACGGCATTCGCGCCTGTTTCCTGCGGGCACTGAATGACGGTGAAGTGAAAGCCATCTGTCTGGACATTGATTCGCCCGGCGGCGAAGTCGCGGGGTGTTTTGACCTCGTCGATGAAATTTATGCCGCGCGCGGCAGTAAACCGGTCTGGGCCATTTTGTCCGAAAGTGCCTATTCCGCTGCTTACGCGCTGGCGAGTGCGGCGGACAAGATAATCGTCCCGCGCACCGGCGGCGTCGGTTCTGTCGGCGTCATTGTGATGCACGTTGACTGGTCGCAGAAAATCAAAAATGACGGCCTGCAGGTCACCATTATTACCTTTGGCGACCGTAAGGCCGAGTCCAATCCGTATGAACCTTTAAGCGAAACGGCGCGTAAAGCCATTCAGTCAGATATTGACGAAATGGGGCGTTTGTTCGTGAGTACCGTCTCCCGCAATCGCGGGATCACAGAGAAAACCGTCCGGGATACCGAAGCCGCCTGTTTTCTTGGCGCCGACGGTGTGCAACTGGGGCTGGCTGATCAAGTGGCCTCGCCTGATGCGGCATTCCGCGATTTATTACAACTAGTTGGAGAGTAACGATGTCAATGAAAATCAGAGGTTTTGGTCACCTTTTTGGCCGCGGTGCTAACGCGTCAGAAGATGATGAAGACGAAAAAGAAAAGTCCAAAAAGGCCAAAGGCCGTCTTGCGGAAGAGGACGACAACGACGATCAGGATGATAAAGACAAGTCAAAAAAATCTCAGCGTGCAGAAGAAGATGATGATTCTGACGACGAAGATGATAAGGACAAGGAGAAGTCTAAAAAAGCCAAAGGTCGCCGCGCGGATGATGACGACGACGATGCGGACGCCGATGAAGACGAAGGCGACGAAGATGACGGTGACGACGATGAAGACGATCGTGATGTCAAAAAAGGCCGCCGCGCCGAGCGCAATCGCATTTCCCGCATTCTCGGCAGTAAATATGCCGCGGGTAAAGGCCCTCTGGCCGTTTCACTGGCTATTACCACCGGCATGAGTTCCGCTGCAGCAATCCGGGTGATGGCGAGTTCTGGTCCTGCACCGGTCGCATCTCAGCCCCGCCGTATGTCACTGGATGAACGCATGTCTAAAGTTGAAAATCACCAGTTGGGTAACGCTGACAACGGTGGCCCTTCAGCAAATTCCGTGGTATCTCGTGCGGCCGCTCTCTACAACCAGGTTAAAGGTAAAAAATAATGACTGTGAATCAGGTAGGACAAAACGCCTGGGTGCCCGGCGTTCAACATGACACCTTCATTCCGGATCAGTTGCTGTCCGGCCCTTTGCAGGTTGTCTCGGATACGGTCACCATTCTGACTGGATCAGCAGCAACGTATAAGCGCGGTACTGTCTTGGGCGTAGTGACGGCATCCGGGAAATATACCCTGAGTGTGGCGACTGCCACTGATGGTAGCGAGGTTCCGCAGGCTATTCTGGCAGATGATGCAAATGCAACGGTTGCTGATGTACTGGCCGGTGTCTATCTCATGGCTGAAATTAACCAGAACCGCATCACATTTGATGCGAGCTGGACGCTGGCAGCGCTTAAAACGGCACTCCGCTCTTACGGTATTTTCCTGCGTGACAGCGTTCAGGCGCCTGCCAGCTAAAACGTAGCTCCCCTATAAATCGCCTTCTTCGCATGCCCTTTACCGGGCAGGGCGTTATGCATCCATTTTTTATCCCGGCCAGCAGGTCGGGACACAGAGAGAACACGCTATGTCTCAATCTATTTACGATACGGTGTCGCTTGTCGGGCTGGTTCCTAACCTGATGACGTCACAAAACTGGATCCTCGACCGTTTTTTCCCAAACATCGAGACCAGCAACGATGAATATGTGGCGATCGATGTAGACGTGGGTCTCCGTCGTATGGCGCCGTTTTGCTCGCCTTTAGTCGAAGGTAAGCTGGTCGAAAGCCGCCGTTATCAGACCGACAAGTTCAAGCCTGCTTACATCAAAGATAAGCGCGCGCCCGATCTGCGTAAACCTATCCGCCGCCAGATTGGCGAGCGCATTGGGGGTGAATACACCGCTGCTGAGCGTGAAATGCTGAACATCCAGTTCGAGATGAGTGACCAGATCGATATTCTTAATCGCCGCCTCGAGTGGATGGGCTGCAGTGCGTTGTCTACCGGTACCGTCACCATTAAAGGCGAAGGCTTCCCGACCACTGTTGTTGACTTTGGCCGCGACCCGTCCCTGACCATTGCACTCAGCGGGTCTGATAAATGGCCGACGAGTCTTGCCGCCGGCACGACAAACACCCAGCCCTCTGACGACATTGAAACCTGGCAGACGCTGGTGTTGCAAAAGTCAGGCGCTGCGCCGACTGATCTGGTTTTCACCAACAAGTCCTGGAAGGCATTTCGCCTGGACACCACCATCAAAGATAACGCCATTGTGTTCCCTGCACTGAGCCCGTTCGGTAACCAGATTGACGCCGGTGCACGTGTGCAGAAGGGGGCGGTATATAAAGGGCGCTGGGGTCAGTTTGACCTCTGGCTTTACAACGACTGGTTCATTGACCCGGATACCGGCATTGAAACCCCGATGCTTGCCGATGGTTCGGTGATCATGTCTGGCGCTGATCTGATGGGTACCCGAGCGTTTGGGGCAATTATGGATCCTGCCTTCAACTATGGTCCGATGGCTTATGCACCGAAAAGCTGGCTGAAAGAAGACCCTGCCCAGCGCTTTCTGATGATGCAGTCTTCCCCAATCGTTATCCCAAGCCGGGTTAACGCGGCCCTTTGTGCGACGGTGGTGTGATCATGGCAAAAGATAAAACAAGCGAAGCGGCCTCTGAGGCCGCTGACCTGGTCAGCGTGGTTGTTCTCAAAGGAAAACATCTTCGCCATGATGGCGAGGAATACGCTCAGAATACGCGTGTCCAGTTATCAGAAGCGGATTCAAAGCGCCTCATTGCTCTGGGTTTCGTGAAGTCTCTGTCTGATTTGCAGCAGGAGTTGGAAGGCGCTGGCCCGCAGGAAGTTTCTGTGACCCAGACAGACAGTCAAACCACCATTACCACCTCAGACCCGGCAACCCCGACACCTGAGAACGGAGCGGCCTGATGAGCATCAACTGGGATCAGCATCTGCTCAGGCCGTTACATGGGGTGTTTGGTGACCCGGTTGATTTCCGGCCCGCGGGCGGTGCGGCTTATACCATCAGCGGTATTTTCGACCGCGCCTATACGCAGGAGGTTGAACCTCTGGATGACGGCAGCACGGTAAACACGAGGTCTCCCGTCCTGGGTGTGCTGGACGGTGATTTCCGCGTTCCGCCGAAGAAGGGGGACCGGGTGTTTATCGGCACGGTCGGCGGCGAGCCGGTGAACACGTTGTTCACCATCGCCGATGTCCAGCCGGACAGCCACGGCGGTTCAAAGCTTATTCTTAACAGGGTGAAGGTATGAATGCAGCAGCTTTGCGGGGGCTCGTCATCAGCGCGCTCACGGGAAAGACGGACGCCCTTGATCGCGTTTATTCCCCGCGCGACTGGGCCACGTCTGAGGATATGTATCCCGCTATTCTCGTGCAAACCCCCTTCGATGTGAAAAACTCCCTCGGGCGTAACGTACCGCAGTTTACGACCGTGACCACCGTCCGGATCACCGGCCGCCTGCAGGAACTCGATGAAATTGATCAGGACAACGGGGCGGTAAAAGCCGAAGAGGCGCTGGAGCAGCTGCGCGAACAAATCGAGCGGGCAGTGATCAACAGTTATGACCTGACCCGGCAGATTCAGCAGTTTTTGCAGCTGCGCTCCACGATTGATATCAGCGCGGCCGGGGAAGGACATACCGCCCAGTTACTGATGGAACTGGATATCGAGTATTACCAGGGCCCGGAAGAATTTTACCCTATCGAAGCGGACCCGCTTGAAGGGATCGACGTCACTATTATCGAGCCTGACGGCACGCCGGAAGTCGGCGTCACCATCGACCTGCCTCAATAACATTCTGGAGTATCCCATGTTTGTAAAACCCGCAGCCGGGCGCACTGTGCGCGATCCGGTTAAAGGCACCTTTTTGCCCGAAGAAGGGGCAGAGGTCGCTGAAAGTATGTTCTGGAACCGCCGGCTCCGCGACGGGGATGTGATCACCGTTGACACTTCCGCACCGGCAGCGAAATCGCCGGCGGCTGTAAAAGGCGCGGACGCGACGGCCACCACTGATAAATCAGCCGCTTCAACGGACACCGGGAGTGCGAGCTAATGAATTTTCAAAATATCCCCAGCAATCTGCGGACACCGCTTTTCTATGCCGAGTTTGATAACTCACAGGCGAATACCGCAACGGCGACCCAGCGTACGCTGATCATTGGTCAGATGCTGACGAACGCCGCGGTAAACCCAAATATCCCGGTTATCGAATCATCAGCATCGAACACTGCCGGTATTTATGGTGCCGGTTCGGTGCTGCATAACCAGATGGTGGCGTATCTGGCAAACGACACCTCAGCAGAAATTTATCTGCTCCCGCTTATCGATGGAGCATCGATGGCGGCGGCTACCGGCACTATTACGCTGACCACAGCACCGAGTGAAACCGGTGTGATTTCACTGTATATCGCGGGCCAGCGCGTACAGACCACGGTGTTGAGCACCGATAATGTGACCACAATGGCCACAGCGCTGACGGCAGCGATCAATGCCGCCATTGCGTTGCCGGTAACGGCTGCATCGGCCGCCGGCGTCATTACGTTGACGGCCAAGAACAAAGGCGCGCATGGCAACAGCATCGATTTGCGCCTGAATTATCTGGGAAGCGCGGGCGGGGAAGCCACGCCTGATGGCCTGGGTATTACGCTTACCGCCCTCACCGGCGGGGCTGGCGCACCGGACATGACGACCGCGCTGGCAAACCTCGGTGACCGGACCTTTGATTTCATTGTTACCCCTTACACCGACACGACTTCTCTTGATGTGCTTAAGAGTTTGCTGTCAGACAGCACCGGCCGCTGGAGCTACGCGCAGCAGCTTTACGGGCATGTCTTTGGTGCCGTGTCTGGCACCTATGGCCAACTGACCACGCTCGGCGAGGCGCGCAACGATCAGCACGCTACTTTGCTGGGCGTTTATGACTCGCCAACGCCGGCTTATGTCTGGGCAGCTGCAACCACAGGCGCAGTAGCGGGAAGTCTCCGTAACGATCCGGGCCGCCCTCTGCAAACACTCACAATTTCCGGCGTTCTGGCACCGCCGCTGGCTTCACGCTTCGAACTGACCGAACGGAACAACCTGCTTTACAGCGGTATTTCGACCTTCACGGTAGCTGATGACAATTCTGTGCAGGTGGAAAACCTGATCACCACGTATCAGACCAATAAATACGGGGATGCGGACGACAGCTATCTGCAGGTGGAAACGCTGTTCCTTCTGATGTTCGTCACCCGCTTTATCCGCACGCAGATCACTTCGAAATTTGCGCGCATGAAGCTGGCCGCTGACGGCACACGCTTTGCCCCGGGATCTGCGATTGTGACGCCGAATATTATCCGGGCTGAGCTAATCGCCCAGTACACACAGCTGGAGTACAACGGCTATGTGCAGGATTCCAAAGCCTTCGCCGCCGGTCTGATTGTGACGAAAAGCACGACCAACCCGAACCGCGTCGACGTGTTATGGGACGGCGTGCTGATCAATCAGTTGCGCGTATTTGCACTTCTTAACCAGTTCCGCCTGCAAGCCGCGGCGTAAGGAATAACAATGGGTGATACCTCCAACCGCCTGGCGGGCACCGCGTCGGTGACGACCAATGGCGTCACAATCATGGTCGCCGGGCAGTTCAAATACAGTCCTTCAACCGTTAAACGCGAAACCCTGACCGGGATGGACCGCGTTCATGGTTATAAGGAAAAGCCTTCCGCGCCGTATATCTCCTGTCAGGTTCGCGACAGCGGTGGTACCACGGTGGCGGACTTTAACGACATGACCGATGTCACCGTTGTGGCTGAACTCGCCAACGGTAAAACGATTATCGGCACCGGGATGTGGACGGTCGAATCGCAGGAAGTGGACAGTGAAGACGCCGTGTTCGATGTCCGCTGGGAAAGCTTCTCAGTCGTGGAGAGCTGATCGTGGAAGAGCAGGAAAAAAGTATCGTTATTCCTCTGGATAAACCGCTGGCGGATGCCGGCGGTAAACTGGTCTGGGAAAGCGTTCCGTTGCATGAACCTGCGCTCATCGAAGTGAATCAATTCTTTGATAAGCAGAAGGCTGACGGCGCGCTGGCCGCGATGGGGCTCCTTATCTCGCTGTTATCGGGGATCCCGCCGCAGGTTGTCAGGCGCATGCCATTTACCACTTTCAAACAGTGTGAGTTATTTCTTCTCACCTTCTTAAATTACTTCCCCGAACCCGTCACGACGGTTGAAAGCAGCACGGTGATCGTGCTGCCAAAAGCCCTTCAGGATGGCAAAGGTGAGCAAAACTGGGCGGGTATTGATCTTGGTGAACCCTGTCTTGACCAGGTGGACCAGTTTTATAAAACCCAGACAGTGAAAGGCGGTCTGGCGGCGATGTCCGCGCTTATCGCTGAAATCTCCGGCATTCCGGTGCAGGTCATTAACCGCCTGCCGTTTACGGACTACAAACGCTGCGAGGGTTACATGCTGGGTTTTTTAAACTTCTCCCCGATGGCGGGAGGTGGCGTGAGCGCATCGCCGATGTGACGTATTACTACGGCTGGGGGCCAGATCAGGGCTGGGGGCTGACGTGGTCGAAGCTCAACTGGTGGCGGGATCAGGCATTGCGCATCAATAAGTTAAAGGAACGCGATTAATGGCTAATGTGTTTGATTTCCAGCTGAAAGCGGACGATCAGGTTTCTCAGTCTATTCAGAACATCGATGATGCGGTGAAGAAACTGACTCCCCAGCTCAATGATGCGCAAAAAGTTGTGCAGCTCGGCGGTCGTCGCTCCGCAGAAGGCCTTGATGAAGTCAGCGGGCGCCTCGAGAAGCTGGCAAAAAATGCGCGGGATGGCGTGCAGTTTGTCGGGGATCTTGTACCGCCGCTGAAAATGGTGGGCGGCCTGACTTTAGGATTAGGCGGCCTGGCCACGGTCATAAACGGTGTCAAAACGGGGATCAAAGAGTATGCGGATTCTGGGTATAAAATTGATACTACCGCCAAAAACATCAGCGCAACGACCCGGGCCTATCAGGAGCTGACCGGTGCCATGATTGAAAACGGGGCCACGCGGGATTCTGCGGAGAGCTCTGTGACCGGTCTTTACCAGCGTGCTAACGATGCGCTTAACGGTCGTGATGATCCTTTTAATGCCCTTCTGGCGCAGATGGGCGTCAAGATCAGCAAAACCAAGGAGGGTATGGCTGACGTTGTAAAACTGATGGATGACCTGAATAAGGCCATGCTTCAACAGTCCCCCGCCCGGCAGGCAGTGATTGCGCAGGTGGGGCAGTTCTCCCCCGAGCTTTTGAACTACCTGCGGCAAAGCACTGAACAGGTCCGGCGCCTTAAAGATCAGGCGCAGCGCGACGGTCTGATTTTCAGTGATAAAGATGTGCAGAACGCGCTGGCATTTCGCAACCAGGTCAACCAGATTTCAGCGTCGTGGGATGGCATGCTGATGAAGGGGCAGGCGTGGCTGGGGCAGGCCCCGATAGTTCAGAAGAGTTTTGATGATGCTTCGCAGATAATGCAGCACGGGTTCGATGCCGCAACGGTGGGTTCCCTGATGACGTGGAACAGCGGGGGAAAGCAGGCCGACCGGCTGCGAGATGCTCAAAAAAATGACGCGTTTAAGAAAACGCTGTCGTGGGATGAAAAACTGGATCTCCGTTTGGGGTATGCCTCCGGCGATCTGGTCAAAAAACTGAACAGTTTTTATGGCCCGACGGATAAGGCCAGCCAGCTACAACAGGATGTGCAGGGACTGTATGCCAGTCCTCCAAATAATGTTCAGCAACCCGGTGTGAATGGCCCACTATTCTCACAATTAGAGTCAAAATATAAACTACCGCAAGGCACGCTTAATAACGTCTATCAGGCGGAGTCTGCCGGTGGGAAGTATATGTTTTCTCCTGCTGGTGCTGAAGGCCCGTTTCAGTTTATGCCGGCTACGGGGCAGCAATATGGGCTTAATAATCGCGCTGACCGGATGGATACCGGAAAATCTGCTGAAGCGGCCGCCCACTATCTATCCGATCTTCTTACCCAGTTCGGCGGAGATATGAAAAAGGCGGTTGCTGCCTATAACTGGGGGCCTGGGAACGTGAGCAATCAGGGGCTTAATTATGCACCGAAAGAGACGCGCGACTATCTGGGGAGAGTAATGCCCGGGCTTCCCGATTTTTACGATACGTCCATGGAGAGTAGTCCAACAGTATCGGAAGACTCAACTTCGGGAAGTAATTTAAATACCCATAACGAAACGAATATCAACGCGCCATCATCCTCTTCGGCAGTTGCTTCCGGCGGCGTCGATGTCAAACAGGTAGCCGACGTATTATCTAAGGTGCTGAAAGACAATAAAAGTGAAATTGAACTGACGCTGATTAATGACCGTACAGGCGAACGGAAAAAAATCTCTGGAACCGGAGGGAAAGTGACCACGGCAATGTCGATGCCATAAATATCAACCTGACCCGCTTCGGCGGCTTTTTTATGGAGAAATTCTATGTCAGCAGGTAACCCACCAATTCAGGGTGGAATCAGCCAGTGTTGCACTTGCAATAGATGTCACCATGCCTCTAGCGGCGGCGGACTCGGCATCCAATATGGTGGCAGCGTTAATCATGCCACCCCAGTCGATATCGTTTCTTTGCGTCTCGCTATTGAGAACCTCAACAAAACGCTCGAAATCGTTATCAAGGGACTTTGCCCACTCTGCAACCCTGGAGTGATCTGCCGCTGCGACACCGAAGCCCCAAGATAGAGGATGCAGTATAAATCGTGAACCTGGATTGGCTCGGCGTTCAGAGCCGGCCATATAAATGACGTTAGCGACAGATTCAACGTTACTGATGTTATGCGTAATTACAGGAACTGGAAGGGATTTCAAAAAATGGTATGCAGTAAAGCCAGAAATTAGATCCCCACCACCGCTCGATAAATGAATTTGAATAGAGCTAGCACCGTTACGAAGAGCATCAAGGCAAACGCCCTGAAGATGGCTAATTGTACTGGCATTTACAGGGCATAAAAAGTGAACTGTGTGCAGCATAAAATCATCCTTGTATAAGTTGAAATATCAACATATTCCTGTCTCCTTAAAACAACCATCCTGATATTTGATCAGTTACCCGCTTCGGCGGTTTTTTGATTTCTGGGGGATCTGATGCCACTGTTACAAAATGCGCTGTCTTCGCTGCTAGGATTTTCGGGCGACAGCTGGAACTGGCAGGATCACATCCATCCTGCGTCATTTCGCGGCGTGCCCTTTGCGATTATTGATGCGGATGGCAACTTTGGCCGCCGGCAGGCCGTCCACGAATACCCCTATCGCGACACGGTCTGGGTCGAAGACTTGGGACGCTCTACCCGCCGCCTCACCCTAAACGGGTTCATCATCCAGTCCAGCCTGATCTACAGCGCTGCTGATGTCATGACGCAGCGGGATAATCTTATCGCCGCCTGTGAAAGCGCTGGCGCTGGCACGCTGGTGCATCCTACGCTGGGTGAGTTGACGGTCAGTATCCCCGATGGTGGCCTTAAGTTGCGGGAAAGCAGAGACTCCGAGCGGGTTTTTGAATTCTCTCTCACTGTCATTGAGTCCGGCCTTCGGGTTTTTGCGGTGACCGGCGCGGTCTCAGCCGCTTCAACGGTTCAGACGTCCTGGCTGGCGCTGGCGGCCAAAACGGCGGCCACGTTTATTGCGGAGGTCAATTCTGATTTACGCACGGTGACGCAGGCGATAAAAACGCTGAAAAGCACGGTTTCATTCTGGACCAGCATGGTGACGCGTACGGCCAATGAGGCGACGAATCTCAGCAATACACTGAAATCCACGTTTGGTAGTAGCCGTTATGGGCGTTACAACACGGGGGATGTGGGCGGGAACGCTTCCGGGGCGACAAATACCGCGACGACGACCGCAGACACGGAAAATTATGACCTGCTGGTTTCGCAAAAAATGGCGGCATCCGTCGAAAACCGGGCAGAAGTTCAGGATGTCACGGCAAGCCTTCTGGCGTCAGTCAGCGTCGCGGCATATGCCAGCGGCGCGCAGGATGTGATCAATGCATTACTGTCCAGTGAGGCCAAAGGGTTGGATCTGGTTCGCCTGTTTGAAACGTTGGCGGCGTTCACGGATACCACTTACCGACCGGACAGCAGCGACAGCAGCATTGCTTCTGCGGCACAAATTTACCTCATCACGCTAAGCGCTGGCGCAATGGCCTATGCGGCGTCTCTTTACGAGCCTGTAAGCTATGACGATGCCGCTGAACTTCTTCAGCGCGTGGTCACCGTGATCGATACGGTGTCACTGGCGGCGGCCGATGCCGGTTATGACGATGTCTTCAGCGAGTTATCAAATCTTAAAACAACGGTCAAAACTACGCTTCAGGAGAGAGGGGCGCAGCTGGCGAACGTTTCCACGGTGGCATTCAGCACGGCGCTTCCCGCGCTTAATCTGGCAAACCGGTTGTATCAGGACGCGGGCCGTACAGAAGGATTGGTAAAAATGGCCGATCCAGTTCATCCGGCATTTATGCCGCTTACTTTCAGGGCGCTTTCTTCATGAACGATGAAATGACGTTAACCGTTGGCGGCAAGGTGCTATCCGGCTGGGACTCTGTGCGCGTGACCCGAAGCATTGATCACCTTCCCAGCGATTTCGACCTTTCGCTGATGGATGAATTTCCCGGCAGTGATGATCAGCAACTGGTCAAAGAAGGCGATGCCTGCGTGGTAAAGCTTGGAAGCGATACGGTTATTACCGGTTATATCGACCGGTGGGCGCCGATGATATCCGCCTCGAGGCACGAAGTCCGGGCAACGGGGCGCAGTAAGTGCGAAGACCTGGTGGACTGCTCTGCCAAATGGGACAACAACGTGATCACCGGCGCTACCCCGTTGCAGATTGCGCAGCGTCTGGCCGCGCCGTATGGGATCACCGTGTCGAGCGACGTGACAGATATGCAAAATGTCCCCCAGTTCACGCTGAACTGGGGAGAAAGCTCGCAGGAAATCATTGACCGCATCACGCGCTGGGCGGCGCTTCTCTACTATGACCTGCCGGATGGCAGTCTCTACCTGACACGTGTAGGTACCCGAAAAGCAGCCAGCGGGGTGGCACAGGGTATTAACATTGAAGCAGCGGCCTACGAGGCCTCGATGGATGAACGATTTTCCGAGTATACCGGTGTCTCAATGACGGTGAACCCGCTGGTTGATGACAGCGGTTATGGCGCCGTGACCAAAGCCACCGCGAATGACCCGGACGTTGCCAAAATGCGATACCGGAACCGGATCATCATTGTCGAAAGCACCATGAACACCACCGCGCTGGCGCAGCAGGCGATTGACTGGGAAATGAACCGGCGTTATGGCCGCTCTAAGGTGCTGCAGGTCACCATTGATAACTGGCGCGACAGCGCGGGCAAACTGTGGGAACCCAATACCCTGATCCCCGTCAACATCCCCAAGATGGGCATCAATGACGTGCTGTGGCTGCTGGCTGAAGTCACATTTATTAAAGACGACCAGGGCACGGTGGCGCAGATGGTACTGATGCCGCCTGCGGCGTTTTCGGTTCAGCCTTACCGTTTCTACAACGTCATTCAGGAGCTGAACAGGTGACGATACTCAACACGCTTTACCGCCGGGCGATGATGATGCTCGGCGTCGGCAGCGTATCGCTGACCAATGATGAGGGCGGTATCCAGAAGGTGCAGTATCAGACGCCGCTGGAAGTGCGCAGCGATACGCCCCGCCTGATGGAGTTTGGTTTCTCCTCTGCATTGCCGGATGGCGCTGACGTGCTGATTGCCTACCTTTCCGGTGACCGCTCAAACGCGGTGGTGATTGCTTCCGGACACAAAGGTAGCCGCAAAACCGGCCTGAGCCCGGGCGAAACAATCCTCTACAACCTCTGGGGTATGCACCTTAAATTGGTGGAGGAAGGGGTAGAGATAGATGCCAAAGGCAAGCCGGTCACAGTGATCAACTCAACGAAGGTGACCATCGTCGCTTCAGAAGAAATCTATGCGGACACGCCGGTGCTGAAATGTTCCGGGGACATCATTGATAACGCTGGGAGCAATACCACCACGCTGAAAGATCTGCGCGACACTTACAACACGCACGATCACGTTGTTAAAAATGTGCAGAGCGGCAGTTCATCGCCTACGAGCGAAAAACCCGGGGAGTTAGTTGAATGACTGACATTACAACGCTCTGGAATGCCGAACAATCTGTTGGCGACTGGGCTGAGGTATCCGGTGACCTGCAGTCTGGCGATGACCTCGAGACGGCCATTCTAATCAGTCTCTTTACCGACCGGCTGGCGCGGGAAGATGACGAATACGATGGGGATAACCGCCGCGGATGGTGGGGCGATCAGGATCAGGGCTATCCCATCGGGTCACGTTTGTGGCTGTTGCGCCGTCAGAAACTGACGCTGGTTGTTGCAAACAAAGCGCAGGATTTTGCCGCTGAGGCGCTGAAGTGGCTTATGGATGACGGCGTGGTCGCCAGTATCACGCCCGTCACACAAATCGTGTATCCAAACCGCCTTAACCTTTTTATCACCTACCAAAAGCCAGGACAGGACGCTGTGTCGAAGCGTTATTTCTGGGTCTGGGAGTCTTAACCGATGCCATACAACCGGCCAACGCTCACCGAGCTGCGCGCGCGTAATCTCGCCGCGATTGAATCAGAATTAAAAGGAACAGGCACGCCGTTACGGTTTTCTAATCTGAACATCCTCGGCACCGCAGATGCAGGTCTGGCTTATCTCCATTACGGTTATCTGGACTGGATTGCGAAGCAGTCAGTGCCCTGGAGCGCGACGAATGAAAATCTTGCAGGCTGGGCGGCTTTAAAAAGTGTGACGCAAAAAGCGGCCAACGCCGGGACTAACAACGCCACCATTTTCACCGGCACTGCCGGGGCAACTCTTCCGGCCGGTACCGTATTAAACCGGGGCGATGGGTATCAGTACACGACGGATGCGGAGGTTGATATTGGGTCATCCGGCTCGGCAACCGGCTCGATCACCGCGGTACTTCCTGATCCAAATGACGACCCGACGGGTGGGGGCAACGCGGGGAATACCCCGGCAGGTACACAGCTGGCGCTGGATGTCAGTATTTCAGGTGTCGATTCGACGGCAACCATCAGTACCGCTATTACCGACGGTGCGGATATCGAAACGGAAGATGCTTTCCGGTCGCGTACACTGCTGGCCTATCAGAATACGCCTCAGGGCGGAAATGATGATGACTATGAAGCCTGGGCGCTTGCCGTAGCAGGTGTTACGCGGGCATGGACGGTACGCAGGCTTATGGGGGCCGGTACCGTTGGCGTGTATATCATGATTGACGGCACTGATACCTCGAATAATGGGTTTCCCGTGGGTACCGATGGTATTTCCTCACTCGACAGCTGGTCGGGCACCAAGGCCACCGGTGATCAAAAAAGAGTGGCGGACTATATCTATCCCCTTCAGCCCGTCACGGCACTGGTGTATGTCTGTTCGCCAATTAAAACGACCATCAACTTTACGATTAGTGGCCTGACATCGGCTGACAGTACAACAACGGCCGCGATTGCCGCTGCCATTGATGGGGTGTTATTTGAGTCCGGCAACCCTCAGGGGGCCACTATTTATCTGTCTGATCTGCTGATTGCCATCAGTAATGTCAGCGGTACGGGTGGGTTTATCCTGACATCTCCCTCGGCAAATATTACCACCACGACCGGGCAATTGCCGGTAAGGGGTACGGTGACTTACACATGAGCCGGTTTACTTTGGAAGATTACACGTCAGCACTGCAAAATTTAATGCCGACCGGGCTGGTATGGTCACGCAAAACTGATGGTGTTCAAACGGCCGTATTGCGGGCGCTGGCACAGTCATATCAGGACAGTGATGATGCAGCAGTATCATTGCTGACCGGGGCGTTTCCGGCGACGGCAACCATTATGTTAACCGACTGGGAGAAGACCCTCGGTTTGCCTGATGATTGCGCTATTGGAGAAAATGACAGTATCGCGATCCGACAAAAGTCAGTGGTCTCGAAGTTATTCAGCACGGGTGGGCAATCAGCAGCCTATTTTATTGGCGTAGCCAAAGCGCTGGGTTATGACATTACCGTGACGGTTTACCGCCAGGCACGGGCGGGAATGTCGGTCTGCGGCGATGCGCTTAACGGTGAAAACTGGCCTTTTACATGGCTGGTCACCGCCCCCCAAACAACGATTTCCTATGCTCAGGCTGGCCGGTCTTATGCGGGTGACCCATTGCGCTCATGGGGAAATAAACGCCTTGAGTGTCGTCTCAATGCGCTGGCGCCATCTCATACCATTGTGAAGTTTGGTTATTCGAACTAACAACTGATTTGTTTCTTAAAACTGATAAGCGCCTTTACTGGCGAGGGAATTTCTATGCAAAAAATTGGAAGTGTTACTTCTACAGCAGATGCTAACGGAGAATGGACAGATGGCAATGTCGCTGCCGGAAGCGCCCCGACGCTTATTGAGGCGGCATGGTTAAATACCGTGCAGCGAGAAATTGCCAATGTCGTCACTGGTGCAGGGCTGACACTTGACCCGGCAAATGATGCACAACTACTGGCTGCTCTGTTATCACTAACGGGACCCGGGCGGTTGTTGGCTGTGAAATACATAACAGCCAGCGGAACGTACACGCCTACTGCTGGAACGAAAAAGATATTCGTTCAAGGGGTCGGAACAGGTGGGAATGGTGGCGGGAGCACAGCTACAAGCTCTTCTTTTGTTACTGCCTGCTCTGGCGGTGCAAGTGGG